>JAVEVM010000161.1:0-6814 GCA_034005055.1 Desulforhabdus sp.
GGCGTGCGCCTCCAGGGCTTCCTTTAAGGTTTCGCTGTAAAACTCGAACTTTTTGGTTTTGGTTTTCATATCGCTCCAGCGTTTTCGCAATGGATAAGGGTCGGAATTCCAAACGCCTGTCTTGCGAAACTCGTCCCACCCGTTGAAACGATCGCCTCCCTTGTAGTTGGCCGGGTCCCAAAGGTTTTGAGTGGCATATTTCAACGCATACAGAGCAAACTCTTTCTCATTGCTCGGTTCCTTGCCGGTTTCCGGGTCTTTGTACTGCTTGTAATGGTTCAACACATTGGCAAAGCCCCTGTCGGCCAGTTTTTGGGCGATGAGCCAGGGAATTTCCGTCTCGTCAATTTTGAAGTCCCACACCGGTTGGATGACCGGCTGCATGATGGTAACCTGCCGATATCCATTGCCGATGGATTTGACGTAGCCCCATTTTTCGAACAGATGATGGGTGTCGGGCAGTACGATGTCGGCAAACCAGGAGAACTCGGATGCGTTGGTGGTTATGTGCACCAGGAAGGGTATTTTGGAGAGGGCCCGCTCCCATCTTTCCGGTTGAGTGCAGGAGAAGGCGAAATTGTTCATGTATGCGATGGCGACTTTGATGTCGTAGGGGTCTTCCTTCAAAATGCCGTCGGCGGCATGGTTGGTGATCACCGCGCTGCCCGGTTTCCCGGCGTTGATGCACGGCCATTCCTTGCGGCCTCGCTGATCGATCTTCTCGTATTTTTTGCCTTTCTTGGCAATTTCGTCCATGAAGTCATCGGGCTCTGGAAATTTACCTGTATACTCTTTGTTGGATGCCAAGGTGCCGCCCACATTGTCGCAGGCGCCGGTGATTCCATTGAGAGCATGAACGGCCATCCCAGTGTAAGCCCCGCGCACTTGCATGCTCGGTCCGCCGCCCAGCCAGGAAATGCAGTGAGGTGCGGCTCTGCCGTAATCGAGGGCCACGCGATTGATCTGTTCAACGGGAAGACCGGTTCTCTTGGCCGCCCATTCGGCGGTTTTGTTTTTGAGCTCGAGGTTCCAGTAACGGACGATGCCGTATGTGTGCTTCTCCTCGAAATCCTCTTCGAGCACTTCACGCCCCGGCACAAAACGGTTGGAGCCATCGATGAAGTCCCCGACGAATTCCTTGTTCCAAAGACCGTTGGTCAGTAGAATGTGGGCGATTGCAACCGCCAGGGCCCCGTCCTCACCGGGCTTAACCGGCAGCCATTCATCAGCCTTGGCGGCGGTAGCCGAAAGCCTGGGTTCGACGACTGCAATTCGAGAGGAATCCAGGACATCGCCCCACACACTCGAATAATAAGAAACCTGCCGATTAGCGGCCAGCGGGTCGGCACCCCAAATGATCATATAGCGAGTATTTACGACATCATACTGGCGGTAATCCCAAAGCCCTTCGGTATAGTACGGGCCGAATTTTTCGGCTTCGGCACAGATGGCGCTGTGCGAAATGCTGTTGGGAGAACCGATGATTTTAGTCATGCGGTCGTAGAGAATGTCACGCATGTAGGTGTAGCGACCGCGCATGAGCATATATTTGTGGGTTTCGTTATTGTTGCGAAGCTCCATGATCTTATCGGCAATGGTATTGAGCGCCTCATCCCAGGAGATCGGCACGAAGCCAGGGTCTTCATGTCGCCCTTTGGTGGGGTTCGTACGCTTCATGGGTGTCTTGATGCGGTCAGGATCGTAAACCTGCTGCAAGGCGAGGTGTGCCCTTGGACAGCTTGCTTTGCCGTTCACTTTGGAGTTGGGATTGCCTCTGATTTTGATTGCCCTGCCGTTGACCACGTACACCTGCTTTGAGCACCATGAGGTGCAACCCTGACAGGTGGAAGCGATCCACTCGCCGGTGACCGGAAGCGGCGGACTGCTCGTCATGGCGAGGGCCCGCAGGGCCGGCGTCAAGCAGCCACTGGCGGCAGCCCAGGCCCCTGCAACAGCTGAAGCCTTCAAAAACGCACGTCTGTCGAGATTAGTGTCCATCGCAAGAGAACGCTCTTTGTCTCGCATACCGGTTATCTCCTTCTAATCATGGTTCAAACGACTTTCGTCCAAGCGCCTTGCCCAAAACTATGAAAAACTTCTCTGGCCCGAGTCTAGCTAAGGTTCTCTTGTTGGTGTTCCCAGGACTCATCCTCCTTGCCAGCTGCACAGAGATTCTTTAAACAAAACAACACCTCCTCAGGGTTCACCGGCTTTTTGATGCACGCGCATACGTAATTGCTGAATGATTCTTTGAGCTCGGGGTGAAAGGAACGACTGGACAAGAAGATGATGCACAATGCGGAGTGAATGCCTCGGAGCTTCTTGATGAATGAATCGTCTGCCGGCACAGTGTCCAGATCGAGTATGATTGCTTGATAGCGGCCGGCTTCCACTTCATCCCACAAGGTTGCCGTGGAATCATTAAACAAAACCCGATATCGTGCCGCTGCCAAAACTTCACCCAGCGAAAGGCTTTCTTCGGACTGCTTTCGGCTCGCCACTATCACCCCTCTCATCAATCCTCCAAACAACTCAGGGCGGTTGGTCAATCCATTCTGCTAATGTGTGCTGGTTGCATTTGGAGGGCAAGTTCCGTGCCATTTTGTGGAATGCTGGAGGTACGAGGTAGGTAAGCGTAGGCGCAGCGATTTTAACCGGCAGGTGTCGTGTACCGAAATTCGACACAAATCTGGAAATTCCTACTAACTTAATAAATTTAACATGTTAAATGTGTAGCGAATGTGCACACGCAGCGAATGTCGACTCTGACTCGGACACTTGTGGATACATTAGGTGTCGGCAGGGATGTTGATCCGGTACTTTCTTAGTTTTGCGTAGAGCGTGCTGCGGCTGATCCCCAGGCGGCCGGCGGCCTCCTTTTTATTCCACGAACATTCCCTCAACACCGCTTCGATCAATTGCTTTTCATGCTCCGCCAGCTTCGCGGCCTGAGGTTCCCGTTCATGAATCGGCGCTGCCTTTTGCAGGGATGCAGGAAGGTCGCGGGGCTTGATCCGGGCGCCCCTGGCAAGCACCACGGCGTGCTCGATGCTGTTTTCGAGCTCTCGGACATTTCCCGGCCATGGGTATTCCAGAAGGAGCTTCAAGGCTTCGGGCTCGAAGGCTTCGACATGTTTTTGATGCACAGTCGCCATTCTGCGTAGAAAGTGATGGACCAGTAAGGCTATATCATTGCCTCGTTCTTTAAGAGGCGGCAAACGGATGGGAATCACATTGAGACGATAATAAAGGTCCTCACGGAAATTCCCGGCTTTAACCTCCTCGAGCAGGTCTTTGTTGGTGGCGGCTATGATGCGAACGTCCACCGTGAGAGTTTTCTCGCCCCCAACCCGCTCGAACTGCTGCATCTGCAGAATGCGAAGGAGCTTGATCTGGGCGGACAGAGGGATTTCGCCAACTTCATCAAGAAATACGGTGCCGCCGTCAGCCAGTTCGAATCGGCCGGGTTTCAGCCGGACAGCCCCGCTGAAAGCGCCCTTTTCGTGCCCGAACAGTTCACTTTCGAGGAGAGTTGAAGGATAGGCGGCACAATTTATGACAATAAACGGCTTGTCCTTTCGGGGGCTGAGCTGGTGTACGGCGCGCGCTACAAGCTCTTTGCCCGTTCCGCTTTCGCCTAAAATGAGAGCCGTTGCATCAGTTGCCGCGATGTCTTCAATGAGCTTGAACACCACCTGCATTTTCGGGTCTCTGGCGACAATGCCCTGGAATTCGGGCGAACTCTCCAATCGGTTCTGCAGATCGCGGATCTCTTCTTCATGCAGGAAGGCCCTTTTTATGACAGGGGCCGACTGGTTCAGCATCAAAGCCCCCATGGCGAGATCCTCGAGGTTGCATGAAGGATTGTCGCTACAATTCAGGAGCAGACCGCCAAAGGGTTGGCCTTGATGAAACAGCGGGAGAAAAGCCTGTTGGCGGGAGCCTCGCATGCCCTCCGGCAGGAACGCGCCGTTAAGGATGGGCTCGCTGGTAAGCTTCGGCTCACTCCTTGGATCCGACTTTCCCAAAATTCCCAGGGTGTTATTAATGAAATCGGGATCATTCAGTATCTTCATCTCGGTTTCCGAAAGCAGAAAGGCGGTACTGCCGGCTTCGTTGAACACAATTAGGAGCATATCGTTGCAAGAGACGACAGAGCTCAATTTTTTCACCAGAAACGTTCCGATTTCCCGCAACGTATGCAGTGCTCCAATTTCTTGCACCATTCCGCAAACAGTGCGAGTCTGCTGATGGGCGCGCTCCAGTTCCATAGTCTGTTCTTCAAGGCGCCTGGTGTAGCTATTCAAATTAGTCAGCATCTGATTGAACGAGGCGGCCAACACCGCGACTTCATCTCGACCGCGCACATTGACCTGCACCATCTCATGTCCACCGTGGCCGAACTTGTCCACCGCCTCGGCAAGCTCGCCCAGCGGGTCCGTTATCCTTTTGATGAAAAGCAGGCTGCCCGCCAGGGCAAACATCAGTATCCCGAATGTGAACAGGATCATCCGCAGCCAAAGTTGCTTCACTTCCTGCCGGTAAGGTTGTTCGGAAAACCCAAGACGTAGAACGCCCGCCTTTCCCTCAAAAATCGGCATCGCCATATCGAGGTAATATTCTCCCCTGGTGGAAGCAATTTGCCGAGGGTGCGGCTGCGCAGTTGACTGGGGCTCATTGGCCTTGAGCAGGTCGATTGGAATGCCGTCGGCAAAAGTATCGGCTAGTATTCGTCCGTCTTTCAGAATGAACAGATAGGCAAGAGATGGGTGACTGTTCAGCTGCTGATCAAGCATTTTCTGCAAGGCAACCAGGTCGTTTATAAGGACCATGTCTGCTGATTGCAGAGCGATTGCTGCGGTCAGGTACTCCGCCTGCGCACTTAAGGCAGCTGAAAGGCTCTTGCTGTAATGGTGGCTCACCAGAAACGAAATGAGCACGCCGCTGCATATGACCAGCGCCGACACCACCACCAGCAGCTTGCTCTTAAGGCTTCGAGGATGCATGGTTACCTCTTCGAGATTCAGCCAGGCTCCGATGAATCTTGCCGATCCCTTCATACCAATCCTCTTCGGGTGCAACGAAGCGGTCAATCATAAGGTTTTGAAGAATCTCACGTCCTGCCGGGTCCAGGTGCATTTCCAGAAGCAGCTTGCCGACTTTTTCCCTGTTCTGGGCGGAAACCGTCCGTGCAGCCACGACCGGCGGAATCCCGTAAGGTTCTGACTTCTTAATAACGCGAGTTCTGGAAGTCCAAACCGGGTTGGCTTGCTGGTAATATTCCCAGATGAGTCCATCAACGGCGGCCCCATCCACCAGCCCCTTAGCCACCGCCAGGATTGAATTGTCATGACTGTAAGTGTAGATTATCCTGTCAAAAAAAGATTCCGGGCTGTCATGTGCCTGGAGAATCCATTGTGTGGGTACCAATCTTCCCGTGAGCGAATCAGGATCGGTAAAGGCAAACGTCCGGTTTCTGAGGTCCGCTAGGTCCTCAAAGGGGGAATTCTTGTTGACTATCAAATAGGATTGATAAAAATGGCTGCCTCTGATTTCTGGGATGGTCAGCAGCTCGAAACCGAATTCTTCGCTTCCTGCAACATAAGGCCCCGAGCAAATGAAAGCAAAATCGATTTGGCCCTTGCCTAACAGGTCGTTGATTTCTCCGTAGCTCTTGCGCTGAACCAGCTCTACCTTTTCACCCAGTTTTTCGCCAATATAATCCAATAGCTTGCGGTAATAGATGAAGCTTTCCTTGGGGGAAGCCATAGCTCCCACAGCAATTCTCAGCGGTGAATCGTCCGAAGCACTCTCAGCAGGCCGGGCGATCGATGCAGTTTTGGTAAAATCGACCACCGGTCTGTCGCTATCTCGGCCGCACCCGAGGAAGCTTAAGAGCAACAGCAGAACGCTCGTCTTTAGCCATGCCCTGACAGTAGAATTGCGTTTTGATAATGATTGCATCTTGCATCGCTCTGAACAGGGAGAGTAAACGAATCATAAACACACCTGGATTCACATTTACTTATAACTTCTCCTATCTTTTCGAGCAACTAATTGTCACCATTGGTATTTTTCCGCTAGAGGGGAACTGTCGATGAACGAAGAGGATGCTGAGCCCTTAGGATCCCTCTACACGAGCTGTGAAAACTGCAAGCGTCGGTCGCATATGTGCAAGGGAATGCTATTCACGCATAAGAGGAGCACCGTGTGCGGATTCGTTGGAAGTCTGAACGTACCATATTGGTTCGAGCATGCCGGGGGAGCCAAAATTGGGGCGGTTGTTTAACGCCGGCGTACAGGAAAGGCCTAACACGCTTCAACTCAGGTCTGAGTCGGATCTGTCTTTTTCTTTACCTGGGAAGGTTTTTCGATCTTTTTGCGAACTGAGCTTTCCTTGGTCTGCTGTTCTTTTGAACCCTTTTTCTTATCACTCGTTTTTGCTACTTTTGTTTGTTTGGCAGGTCCCGAAGAGCCTTTTTTCCTTACTGCAGCTTTGGATTTGGTGGCAGCTGTTTTGCCTTTCGCTTTGGTTGCAGAAGCCGCTTTCTTGGTTTGCGCTGCTGCTTTGGAGGATGCTTTAGTTGCTACCTTCGTTTTGTTTTGTTTCGTGCCTGCCTTGCCGGCAATCTTACTTTTGCCTGATGCGCTCTGCTGCTTCACTTTGGTGCGTCGGCCGCTTTTTGCCGATTTCATTTTTGACCCTGAAGTGGTTTTTTTGACCGTCACTACAGCCTTCGGAAAGGCTCCTGTGTAACCGAACTCCAGAAGTCTCGTGGTCTCGGTTGTGCGCACACGAGGAGTGGAGGCCCCT
>JAVEVM010000162.1:0-6799 GCA_034005055.1 Desulforhabdus sp.
AGAAGAACCAGGAAGCACGTATTGCATTCCTCAGGGGCCAGCTGACAAAAGGCAAGGCGGGTGACTCGGCCGCCATGGAAAAGGAATTGATCGAACTGGAGAGCAACCCTATCATTGTGCCAGGAAGGGTTCAAATCTGGACACAGGATATCACCCCGGAACGGCTTGGGGCGATCATGGCGGAAAATAATGAATCCATAGCGATCCTGTCCGCAGAGGGTGGCATTTTTGAGAATATTGGCGGGCGGTACTCCGGCAGTGTTCCCAACCTCGATGTCTTCCTGCAAGCTCATGCTGGAGACGCAGTCCGCGTTGACCGGGGAAGCCGCGAACCTGTGTTCATGCAGTCACCGGCCTTGACCATGGGGCTATCCGTACAGCCAGGTATCCTATCCGAGTTAGCGCGTCATCGCGCATTTCGATCTCTTGGCCTATGGGCGAGGTTTCTGTTTGCCGTGCCTCGATCACCCCTTGGTTACAGAACGCTCAATACTACCCCAATCTCCCCCCCTGTGAGCCATTCGTTTAACCAGATGGTCCGAAATCTGTTGTCGAGCCCGTGTCGTTGTGATGACGATGGTAAGTCTCAACCTTTTATCCTGAAGCTTGAGGGCGAGGCGCACGCCATGTGGAAGATTTTCTCTCAGGGAGTAGAAAAGCAATTGGCCGATGGCGGCGATTTCGAGCATATCCGGGATTGGGCAGGAAAATTACCGGGGCAGGCGGTGCGTATCGCTGGACTGCTTCACTGCATGGAGCAGGCGGATAAGAGTCCTTGGACAGTGCCGATCAGCGATCAGACGATGGACAAGGCGCTGAACCTTGCTGCAACCTTCTCTGTTCATGCCCAATCGGTGTTTGATCTGATGGGGGCGACTGTGGAAATGATGGCAGCCATGAAGATATGGAACTGGGTCAAACGAAATCGCTTGGAACAATTCACGAAACGCGACTGCTATCAGGCACTCAAAGGATCTTTCCAGAAAGTTGCAGAACTGGAACCGGGACTGTCCCTGTTGGTTGAGCGCTCTTACCTCAGGGATGTTCCTCTGGCTCAAACCGGGGCAGGACGAAAGAAGGAACTCTATGAGGTCAATCCTTCGTTAACGGAGCAGTGGCAATGAAGTGGCAAGAGATCATCAAGCCAGGTGGTAGGGGCAAGGTATCTCCCCAAAATACCCAAAATCCCCAAATTGACCTCCCCAACCAGTATTTTGAGGATTTTGGGGATATTGGGGAGGGGGGTTCAGGGTTCAATCCTGGGAGTAACGCTGAACCAGACAGAGAGACGGAGGCTGTCATCCCCCCACTGTGCAGAGGCTGTGAGAGACTAGAGATCTTGAGGCTTTCACGGGTTATGGTGGCAGGTTGCGTACAGCGACTGGACGAGGATCCGTGGCTCGAGGTATGGAAACCTCTTCCGAGCGACCTTGAAACGTGCCTGCTTCAGAAAGAGACCATTCACAGAAGAAGAGGGAACTGATGTCTACCGATACTACCGCCGATTATCGCTACCTGTCCGCTCTGATGAGATCCATCATTGAGCTTGCCGAACAGCAAACGGTCGTTAGCTACGCAGACATCCTGCAACGACATTACGGATTCCAAACAACCCGGTGCAGAAATGGACGGGAGCTGTTCAAGGTGCTACCGTTTGAACGGCCTCGCCTTCATGCCGCACGTGCAGCTATTTGCAAAGCCATAAACCGGCTGGAGGCGAAACGGCTGATCACCAGAGTGCATGAGTCGGGAGCGTATTATTGTGTCAAATTGGCTGATTAACGAACCCTAAAAAAGGGGTTGGTGTACTAAGGTTTACATAAGGTTCTGGTGAAATATAGCTGTGGATTTGCGGCAGATGGGCAGGACTTTTTCTATTAGCTCATTGCTGATGATTGGGGTTTACTTGAGAAGACCGTACGACCGCTAAAAAGACGGAGTCCAAGAAAATGTATATGACTGCGAGCAGAATCATAATCCAAGGCAAGCTGGTGTTGAAGCTCAACATTCATGAATATGACGAAAGTGACATCGCTTTTCTTGACCAACTTGGAATCAGCGAGACAGAGAGCGACCATGCAGCTTTCAGATACACGCACATTCACAGCAAGGAGGATTTTCTCAGCATCCGGTCTGCACTCTTTGAGAGATATGACGTGATTGAAGAAGGCCCAAAAGCGCACCTTAAGGCCAGGTAAAAACTGCGGCGTTTCGGTAATCGATACCGCCAAAACCAATCTCTGCCCCAATGAGGTTATTACAAGGTTTCTTGGCGTATACCCTTCCCACTTCCCCCCCATGGTGAAAAAGCCGAACCATTATATCGGTAATTCTAGTCAGGGGAAATTTCATTTTGCGAGAAAATAGAGAATGTAAGAAAGTACCTGCAATTAATCGCTACTCATCATTTTTGTGATACGTAAGCACTTTAGGTCTAGACCGGCACTCACCACAACATCCTTGCCTTCAGTTTATATTTATGATCCTGTTATCAAAACACTACCAAGCTTTTGCATACAGGGGACTTGCACCTTGTCTAAATCATGCTCATGCCGGTCGTGCGCTTGGCGATTCACAGAAATTGCAAACAGAAGTGCGTGGACCCATGAGTCCAACATTAGGCTGAAGAAAGCATGGAGACTCGTTACGTTTTGAAGAACCAGCAATCTCATAGTCCTGAAACCCAGAAGGTCTCTCGTCTCGTCGATTATCTTTTAAGGTTGGCGACTCTCCGCACTAAGTTGATCCGCGACATCGCGGAATATGAGAAGGTACTTTGGGTTTCGAGCGTTCCCCATGAACGCGGTTGCTTTGCACAGGCATGGGGGCGTGATGAGGAACACGAACCGGACGTGTGGCTTGAAGTGCAGAACCGGAGGGAACCGGAACTGCCCGCTATTCCATATGAGTGCAAAGAATGGGTGAGCCTTCCATCGCTCCGAAATAAGAATGACCTGCCCGAACTTCTCCCGGAGATCACCCGGCAGATTCCGAATCCCGATTGGGTCGAGGAATCGGACAAGCCTAAAACCATCCTGCACACCGAAAGCCTCGATAATTATCCTGACATAAAACAGGCTTGGGATAGGTATGTCGAAGACAAATGGTTGCCGTGGATGGAAGAACATAATTCGTGGAGGAAAGTTCAAGAGGTCTATTCCGCACTCTTCGCTATCTATCAAGAACAACTCAGACTTGGCGAGGAATATGAGCTCGTACTTGGTCTGGGTCTGCTGACCTGGCAAACGCCCTCCGGGCAGCGTGCCAGACGCCATTTAATTGTCGCCGACGCCATCCTTGAATTTGAAGCCCGCTTGGGGAAATTTACCGTCCGTCCCCACACCGAAGGCGCCAAGTTGCGGCCCGAGCTTGATATGCTGGACATCGAGGAGCAACCGGCTCGTGCAGAGGAAACTGCGAAGGCGTCATTGGGCGCAGCCGAAGACGATCCGTGGGAAAATGGCTGTGTGGAGGGAGTCCTTCAGGCTCTTGTGCATTCAATCGACTCGCAAGGTGATTATGTAGATTCGTTGGAAGCGAACAACGCCCGCGCTTCGGCAAAACCCATTGTGGAATATGCTCCAGCTTTGATTCTGCGGAAACGTTCCACCAAGGGTCTTACCGAAACCTTGAAAAGGATTAAAGAGCAAATCAAAAACGGAGAAGTTATTCCCGGCGAGTTTGCGGATCTCGCGGAAATACATTCGGAAGATAGCAGCGAACCTAGTGATGATCAGGAAGGGGTAACCCCTGTTTTCGATGGTGAGATTTTCTTTCCCAAGCCGTCGAACGATGAGCAACGCCGCATTGTGGACAAGATTCGGACGGCAAACGGCGTGCTTGTACAAGGACCGCCGGGTACAGGAAAATCTCATACCATAGCCAATCTAATTTGCCATCTCCTTGCCACGGGACAGCGGACGCTCATCACAGCGAAAACGCCACGTGCACTTAAGGTTCTTGAAGGGCTTGTACCGGATGAGCTATGCCCGCTTTGCATTAACCTGCTGGGTAGCGGCCTTGAGGAGCGCCGTTCTCTCGAATCCAGCGTGGGAGGCATTCTTCGTAAGAATGAAAATTGGAATGAAGATCGTGCGAAACATGAACGCATGAACCTTGAAGAAAGCCTTCGAAAACTCCGCGAGGAGAAAGCCAATGTCACTCGACGGCAGCGCGATATCCGGGAGTCTGAAACGCATAGCCAGTCCATCGCTGAAGGAACCTACAGAGGGACTGCGGCTAGAATCGCCGAAGCGGTGAACAGAGATCGAGCCGACTACGAATGGTTTACAGATAGCGTTCCTTTAGATAAGTCTTTTCAGCTATCCACAAACGATTTGCGAAGGGTACTAGCGGGTTTGCGCCGATTTACACCAGATAAGCGTCGGGAATTAGGTCTTGCATGGCCCGAGGTGTTACCATCTTCTGAACACGTTGCATATCTCGTGAATAATGAGAAAGGGGCGATAGACGAAGTGCAAAAATCGGCTCATGGAGCCGATGAACGGCTTGCCGATCTATTGGTCAGGAATAAGCTTCCAGTCATCGAAGCGATCCAAAATGCTTTATCAATATTTCTAGATACTAATAGAAGACTCGGAGCAACGTCTCATTCATGGATGAGTGATGTCTTGCGCGATGTTATGGGCGGCAGCTCCCTCTTGTGGCATGAACTTCTGCGTGTCACAAGAGATGTCACTTCGTCCATTGAGGAAATCGTTGCGACCGCAGACGAGATCAGAATCGAATTTCCAGATACTGTCGATATTAGATCGTTACATGACGACGCCCTCAAACTGAAAGAACACATGGAGAATGGCGGAAAACTGGGGTGGGGTATGTTTCGACCTCAACCGGTAAAAGAGAGATTGTACGTTATAAAGACGGTGAAGATTGGCGGACGATCATGTTCCACAGCTGAGCATTTCTCAAGTCTTGTGAATGTGCTGAACGTGCGTATTGAATGCGAAAAGGCATGGGGTTTTTGGAAAGGGCGAAATGAAAAGGTTGAAGGGCCGTATACTCTGCAATTGACCGCTCTCAAATCGGTATGCGATACGCTCGAAAGCGCTTTGGCACTTGAAGGACTTATTGCCAAATGCCGGAAAGCTATCAGCCAATGTTCAGGATTGGGCGAGCCCGTATGGGCCAACGAATCCCAAATTGAAGTTATTATTTCCTCATGCCGCCTTGCCTTGGCTTTTATCCGTAAGCGGCTTGCCACCGAGGAAATTCAAAGCATCGAGATATCGATTTCTCGCATGGCCGCCAAAGGTGATGCACACCCGATAACAAACGATTTGCTGCGTGCCATTCGTAGCCGTGACGTGGGTGAATTTGATCAGTGCTTGAATATTGTTCATGATTTAGAGAAGCACCGGCGCAATCTACAGAAGATAGATGAATATCTCTCGAAACTGCGCCGTCTATTGCCTCGGTTTACAACGTCCTTGGAACAAACATGTGACGAGTTTCATTGGGAGGAACGAATCCAGTGCATTGGCGACGCTTGGCACTGGGCGCAAGCACGATATTGGATTGAGGATTATATCCGGCAGGAAGACATTACGGCGCTCGTCAAGCGTGCCAAGCAAATCGAAGATGAGATAAACGTTATCATTGCTAAGCTTGCTTCGCTTCACGCCTGGTCGTTTTGTTTCTCGCGAATGAATGATGAGCACCGTCGCCATATGCAGCAATGGAATTGGCATATGGATAAGGGAGGCAAGTTCACTGGAAAACATGCTCCGTACCACCGGAGAGAGGCACAGAAGCACCTAAACGGCTGCCGCGAGGCGGTTCCGGCGTGGGTTATGCCGCTCCATCGTGTATGGGATACGGTGTATCCCGCTCCCGGTATGTTTGACGTGGTCATTGTTGACGAGGCTTCGCAATGCGGCGTCGAGGCGCTTCCCCTCTTCTATCTCGGCAAGAAGATACTGATCGTGGGCGATGACAAGCAGATCAGCCCGGATGCCGTTGGGTTGCCCCGCAATTCTGTGCATCGCCTGATGGAAGAGTTCTTATACGATTTTAACTTCAAGTCCTCATTCGATATCGAGAGCAGCCTGTTCGATCATGGGAAACTCCGGTATGGAACGAGCAGGATCACGCTACGCGAACACTTCCGCTGCATGCCGGAGATCATCCGGTTCAGCAACGATCTTTGCTATTCTGATACGCCGTTGATACCCTTGAGGCAATATGGCCCGGACCGGTTGCCGCCACTAGAGCATATTTTTGTGAGTGGTGGATATCGAGAAGGCTCAAACAATCGGACTATCAACCGACCGGAGGCGGAAGCTGTTGTCGAGAGAATCGCCGAAATGTGCGACGACAACCGTTACCATGACAAGACCATGGGCGTGGTGGTACTTCAAGGAGAAGCGCAAGCTGCTTTGATCGAGAGTAAGTTGCTCGAACATATGGGCGCTGAGGAAATGGAACGACGCCGCTTGATCTGCGGTAATCCCTATAGTTTTCAGGGGGACGAGCGGGACATTATGTTCTTGTCGCTTGTCGCGGCCAGCAACGAAAGAATCGGTACTCTCTCAACTGAGGCATACGAACGGCGCTTCAATGTCGCTGCAAGTCGCGCACGCGATATGATGGTTCTTTTCCATTCTGTCACGGTTGACGATCTTAGCTCTTCTTGTCTTCGGCGACAGTTGCTTGATTTCTTTGAGAACACAAAACCGCAAAAAATTGCCGGAATTGAGCAGGATGAGTTAGAGAGACGGGCTTTTCAGGACAACCGGCGTGAGGTACATCCTCCTGGGAAATTTGACAGTTGGTTTGA
>JAVEVM010000163.1:0-6787 GCA_034005055.1 Desulforhabdus sp.
TGCAGACATCGGTGACAAGCCCATGCCCTGTTTCTGGATCGATCCGAGGCAGGTTTCCAGCGTCCGGATCACCATTGGGGTCGCCATCTTTTACGTCAAACAAAAAAACAAAGTCATAGCGGTTCTGAATTGAATTACTCATTTCATTATCCTCCTAGAAAGATTCAATTATTTGTGTTTTTCGTGAAAAAGACCTGTCGTTGGTGGTAGTAGCCTACCGCAAAACGACCCTGATCCTGAAGAGAGAGGTGGGTCGGGAAATCGACAATGGCGTCCATGATTTCAGTGATCACCTTTTCCAGATTTACGGCCCGTCCTCGATTACCCAACTTGGCAAGATGATGGTTTTTCAACTTCATAAGATGCGGGAAGGCGGCCACCGGGGTGCCGGAAGCCGCTCCGTAGAAACGGTCACGGATGGTGGCGTTGATGCCTGGGTTTGCTTCTTCTTGTATTTTTTCCAACGTGGCAAAAAGTCGCCCGAGCCGATAGCCGATATTGCTGTTGCCAGTATCCAAGGCCATGCCTACCTCCTGTTCTGAATGTTTATAAAATCGTGCTGCCCGAGCCAGAACCGCTTTAAGGAGGGCGGCGCGAGGATATGTTACTTCACGTTCCGCCCGACAACGACGAATCACGGCTGCAAGTAGAGTGTGCGGATAGGGAGTTCCGGCAAGGATTGCCTTCATGAACTCACCGGCAAGATTGGCTGGAATGTTTTCCGACTTTCCCTGCAGGGCGGTGGATACAAGCAGGCGGAAGAGAGAAAGATACTCGGGCTGTTTCGGCCCATGCACCACTTTGCAATCCTCGAAATGCTGCAGGATGTGCTGGGCCGTCTCTCCCACTGTACCCACGTGCCAGAAACGCACAGCAATGCGGGCTGCGTTAGGAGCGAGCCCCAGAACGAAGAACCGCGTATAATCTTCAGTTAGCGGCGGCACTCCCGCCTTAGGAGCTTCATAGAGAATGCGGATGGCTTTATTGGCTTGCTCGGGGTTCTCCTTTGCCGGTTCGCCAAAGATATCGGCAAAGACATCTTCCAGATCATTTTTCTTTGCAGCCCAAAAAACAGTTGTGGCGTCACCGACAAATATTTTTTGTCGAGATTTTTTGGAGAGCATCTCATTTAATGCCGTTGTGTACGCAAAAGCCGCTTTCTTGCAAGTCGGTGCGTTGTAGCTTTGTATTTTGCCATACGAATCGAACCCCATATTTTTCTGGAACGAGACGATCTTCGCACCGCTTTTCGAACCAACAACAGGTGTGCGTGGATGTAACCGAGCAATCGGACCAGTTTCCCCAGTGACAAGGCAAAACCCTACCCACTCTCGAATGCAATCAGACTGTTCATCTTCATCATTGACGAACTGCCCTTTTGAAATAAAGGCCTTAATGCTATCACGCTGACAAACAAGTCCTATTTGATTTTCAATCTGGAAGGTAAGATTGCAACCTGAAATTTTGGAACAATCCTTCCAAAGCCGATGATTGAATACAGCATCAAAATTCCCCGAGACAACGAATCTGCAAACGGCCTCAACCGCTTTATCTTCAGTGCAAAAGGTCGAAATCATCTTTGTTTCTGCAACGAAAGTTTCATGTTGTTTTCTGGCCATTTCTTTATCTTTTTTATTCTCTGTTTTTGGCCAGCCCAAAACATAGCCATAGTGGTCCCACAAGAAATTAGTTTTTTGCCAGGCCTTGCTTCCTTGACGCTCGTTTTCTGTTGGAATAAGAAATGATTGGGCCACAAGTTTTCTACCATGCGGGACACGAGTATCTTGTAGACCGACAAACTCCCCTTCCATATTGAGGATGATGAGAAACGGAATCTCAATGCGTTTGAACCCCTCGGACACTGCGGTTCCTTCTGCGGCTAGTCGCTTATAATATGCGGTTAACGCTTGCAAAATCATTGCCGCACCTCCCCGCTGTCCAGCGAAGGAACGAGCAGAACCCCATTTGAGAGTTCAGCCCGGAAGAAAGAAGGTCGGCATGATTCCGTACAGGAATGCACATGGTTTTTGTCGGCCCGGTTGTCATGCTGGATGTCATAGAGCATCCAACCAAGATCACAGGATACCGCTATCGGCTCGGGTAACGGTTCGTCCCGCCGAATCAAAGCGAAATCAGCGGCAAATTCCCGGCAACCTAGATAGGGCCGATGAAAGCACTGCCCTTTTTCAGCCCTTCGCAAAAACATTTCCTGAAACTTGGTTAGGTTATCTTCTGTACCGGCTTTCTCTGTCATTTCCAGCCGAGAGTGAATGGTGTAGGCCACATCTCGAAGCAACAATCCCGCCCGCTGCTGACGTTTCTCTTCGATAAAAATCCCTTTCGATCCCGGGGACATGACACTGCCGACTTCGTTGCGACGTACTGACTCCCAGCGAATCGGAGCCAGGACATCGATCCGCTCCACTAGCCAATGGATGGCTGGTTTCCACAGGATGGACTCAAGAACACCCCGTGCAGCCGATGGCGTCATCACGTCGTATGAAACCCGTTCCACTTTCATTTCCGGCCTGGTAAAGCAGGCGTTTCGGCCCCAGACCTTGAGCCGGAAAGGGGCGGTTCGCTTTGAGTTTCCGTTCATATCTTCTCCTTCAGATCAGTAGTTCATCGGGTGCGTAGACCAGCGAACGATCCGCGCAAAACCCGAGATTATCATCGTACAAATTGCCATGTCCTTGCGCAAAGATACCGAGGTGGATTTCTTCAATAGCACGATCCGCCACTAGTCGCTCATGGACATTCCGTGGGAGATTGACCACATATCGTTGCGCTTGCCGAAGGATCCAACGTTCCGGTCCCTGGCGCCGCAATAATTCAATTAGTTTGCCACCTTTTTCATAATGGACAAGCACGGGAACATAGGCACCTTCATCAATGAGTTTGAACTTCTCGGCAGCAGTGCGGAAGCTGATCCGTAACTCGGGGTCATTACCGATTAATTCCAAAATATTTTCCCTGTCGAGCAGGGACCCACGTATCCAATAGAGCAAGCGAAAAAACTGCTCGAAGCGTTCTAGCGCTAGCGGATCAAATTTCTGTTCAACCAGAAGTTGACGACCGATCTCAGCTGCCTGACGAAGATAACCTACCGGTATCTCGCTTTCCGGCTGAAAGATGTAAACCAAACCTTGAGTAAGCACTCCTTCCCGATTGCATCGCCCGGCCGCTTGCGCTATGGAGTCCAGCCCGGCAATCGCCCGATAGACCACTGGAAAATCAAGGTCAACACCTGCTTCGACAAGCTGGGTACTGATTACTCTGGTTGGCATCTGGGCTTTCAGATTTGCTTTAATTTCATTAATCCGTTTCGACCGGTGCGCTCCGCACATGAGGGCGGACAGATGGAATGTACCTGCTGGCATTTTTTCCCAGAGGACACGAGCATCGTCACGCCGGTTCACGATACAGAGCACGGACTCATGGTCCGAAAGCCGTGAAGCGAGATCTTCCCAGGATAGAGGTATCGCAAGCCCCTCTATACTTTCAACCTTGGTGCGTTGCAAACGGTCATAGAGGTTCAATGAAGGCGGAATGATTTCTCTCAGACCGGGAAGGCCCGAGAATTCAAAGTCGCTGCCCTGGTGCGGGCCCAAAGCCGGCTGGGTTGCAGTGGAAAGCACAAAGGTGACATCGTAATTCTCCTGCAACTCCCTCATTACTTCCAGAATGGGTTTAAGAAAATCCGTTGGCAGTAGCTGCGCTTCGTCTAGTATCACCACACTTTGAGCGATGTTGTGGAGCTTGCGGCATCGGCTGGTGCGACTAGCAAACAAGGACTCGAAGAACTGCACCGTCGTTGTGACAATAAGGGGAGCATCCCAATTCTCGCATGCCAAACGACTGCGCGCATCTTCCTTCGAGGCCTCGCCTTGATCAAAATTACTGTGATGTTCCAGAACGGTCTCACCGAAGATGGCGCGGAACTGGTCCGCCGTCTGTTCAATGATACTCGTATACGGAATCACGTAGATGATTCGTCGTTTGTTCTGGACCTCCGCATGACGTAGAGCAAAAGCCATGGATGAAAGCGTTTTACCGCCTCCAGTGGGCACGGTAAGCGTGAACAGACCAGGGGGATCTGTGGCCCTCGCGAGGCAGGCTTGCAACACTTCGGATCTGATATTGTTAACCTTCGTGGCCGGGGCCTCGGCTTTTTTTTTGTTCATATAGCTATCAAACAAAGGTGCCAGGTCGGAGAGCGTGGGGTACCCTAGACGTCGTCGGGCCTTGTCCGGTTCCATGAAGGCCTCAGTATCGAGAAAATCTGCATCGACAAGGCATGAAAAAAGCATACGCAACCAGAGTGAACGTGAAAATTCAGTCCCGTTTTTCGCCTTTTCCGCGGGCAGCGATTGCTCTGTGATCGTGGCAGGGACATCGACCTTGGTTACCATTGAAAGCAAATCCATTTGCTCCAAACGCCATGAAAGTGATGCTCGCGGTGAAAGTTCGCTCTGCCAATCCGGCAATCCGGCATGGTGTCCCATAATGCAATAGGCTAAGATACGACCAATCTTACCGAATCGATCTATGGCCAATAGCGCCCCAGCGGAAGAATGATTTACCCGCCCAGGTTTGCCTTCTAGATGGGCGTCGCTGACCTGCCGAATATACTCCTGAAATTCGCAAGAAAACTTTCCTACATCATGCCAGAGACCAGCAAGCCGCCCCCAGGATGCGGCGCCAAATACCGTTGCATGTTGCCCGGCCAACTCAGCGACTTTCTCCAAATGACTTTCTAGGCTTTGCCATTCTGAAGGTGGCTTGGAATGTGCCACTGGAACGAAGGCATCAGGATGATTCATCATCACAAACCTCTTTCATCGCGTATCAAAACCAGCACGCTTGACTCTACCTTCCCCACCCTGTCAAACAGTGTCAGGGCTGCAAATATTTCTGAACATTTTTTCAATCTCACTGCGGACGTGATTTCCCAGCTCCGCCGGCTCCACCACCCGCACCTCAGCGCCGTAGCTGAGGATATTTCTGGTTAATTCGCGAAAATCGGCGGTGGGAAAACCGAGCAGCAAGCTACCGTCGGATTTAATTCTGGTCTGTTGGTGAGGATGCCAGATTTGCTCAAGGATGCGGGGGGCAATGGTATTTGAAAAATGCAGTGTTACCATGGTGGTGGTTTCGCCCTGCATGATCCCGAAGTGAATGCGGGTAAGATCTTTGATCGGCGGCAAATCTCTGGGAATTCGAATCGGCTTTTCGGCAAATTTAACCTGTTGCAGCCGGGAAAGGGCAAAGTCTCGAATGGCTTGTCTTGTTGAACACCACGCCAGCAGGTACCAGCTCCCCATGTAGTGCATCAGGTGAAGCGGCTGGATTGCCCTTTCTGAAGCGGTCCCGCCGTACGGGGATCGGTACTTGATACGCAACGACCGCTCATCAAAAAGAGCGCGAACTACCAGTCTGAAAATTTTCTCATCGACTCTGGCATACTCGATATTTTTTACGGAGATTTTGTCACTGAGCTTGTCCAGACAGGAGTATCCTTCCGTGCGGGAAAGACTCAGCATCCGGCCGATCAAGCGGCAGAGATCATCTTTGACGGTGGTATCGGGGATGGTCGTGGCTAACCGTGCTGCCAACACCAAGGCCAGGAGGTTGGCCTCATCGAGCCAGTGAACCGGGATCTCGAAGGAGTTATCGGTGTAGCGGTAGCCGTTGTTTCGGCGATCAAAGACAAGGGGGGCTTGGAGTCGGCAACGGATGAATTCGATGTCCCGTTGTGCTGTACGCTCCGAAACCTCGAACTCCTCGACCAAACTCCTGGAATTGGGGAACCGCAACCGCTTGACCTGGGAATGAAACCAGATAAAGCGCTCGAACTTTAATCGTTCGGACACCCGATCCTCTTGAGCTAGAGTAGCTGGATCTTCCTATCGCACCCATCGACCCCTTTTTCTCTAACATACCGAGGATGCACGATCAACCAATAAACATCATTGATGATTTCGTGAAAAGCAAAAAGCCCGCAAACCGTTGCCGGCTGCGGGCTTTTTGTTCTTCTATGGAATGCTGCGGACTGTCAACTGGTGCCGAAGGCGAGACTCGAACTCGCACGGGCGTGGCCCACTACCCCCTCAAGATAGCGTGTCTACCAATTCCACCACTTCGGCGTATTCTCTTACTGGACCGGCGTCTCCCCTCCCTGTTGGGCTGGTGCCGGGGGTGGCTCGGCGACTGCAGGTGCGGTTTCCGAGCCTTCTGGAACGACCGTTTGTGCTTGCGGCTCGACGGTCGACTCGACCGGCGGCTTTTCCTCGACAGCCCGGCTCATGACCGATCCGGCGCTGTTCTGCGAGGCAATATAGGCCAATGCCACCGAAGTGACCATGAAGATCACCGCCGACAAGGTGGTAATCTTGTTCAGCAGCGGCAACGGTCCTTCAGTTCCGAACAGGGACTGACTGGATCCGCCGAACGTTGCGCCGATGTCAGCGCCTTTACCGTGTTGCAGCAACACGATGCCTATGAGGAACAGGCAGACGACGACATGGACGATGATCAGCAGGGTTTCCATCTTTCAACGACTACTGGCAAAATGAATAATCCGCCCGAACGACTCGACGTCCAAGGCGGCTCCTCCGACCAGCGCGCCATCGATATCGGGCTGCGCCATCAACTCGTCAACGTTGGTCGGTTTGACCGAGCCACCATACACTATCCGTACCTGGTCGGCAATATCTTTTTCGAAGAGATCGGCCAGCACGTGCCGGATGAAGGCATGGGCTTCCTGCGCCTGGGCGGAGGTCGCCGT
>JAVEVM010000164.1:0-6784 GCA_034005055.1 Desulforhabdus sp.
TATCAATATGGCAGTGGCCGGCCACGTGAGCATAGCCGGCCCGTCGATCATGATCGTGAGATGAGTGCTCGTGCAAACAGCAACTCGAGGCTTCGTTTCTGGGCTCCACTGACCTTCCTCTTTAATCCCGTGTTGACAATTCGACCTTGACCAATGGGTCGGATACAAAAACTATTATAGGCTGTTGAAGAAAAAGCGGTGAAAACGATCAGACAGAATGCTGATAATGCGGTCATTGCTATGGATTGCCTCACAATTGCTGCTCCTTAAAAGTAAGTCAGGGTTGAGAGCCGGTTGTTATGGGAAGGGCATTCTCCTGCCAGAGCGTCCACCCGTTGACCAGCACACGGACGTTGGTGTAGCCCCGGTCCAGCAGTGCCAGAGAAAGCTCCTTGCTCAGATTGCAGTTCTCCCCGTCACAGTAAGTGATGATGATAGCATCTCGGCCGATGTCGCTCATCACTTCGTCTGCCCGGGAATCGAACTGTTCCCACGGCAAATTGCGTGCGCCTGCAATGTGCCCCTCGGCATACAGCTCCGGCGAGCGGGCGTCAATGAACAAAGCCGCCTCGGCATAAAAAAAAGCTTCGGCTTCCTGCATTGAGATCATTAAATTTTCGCCGGTATCCAGGGTCAGCTGCGACTCCGGGGTCCAGTCTCCGATCCAGGGCAGTCTGCTCGGGCGCAGGCCATTGACCAAAATAGCAAGAAACGCTGCCACGACTAGAATGGCAACAGCTTGTTGGATGCTCTTTATGCCTACTGAAATGTGCCCGCGTGCATCGTTCATATGGACCTCGGTGATGGATAGTCCTTGTTAAAGATTGCCGTGTGGTGCAAGAAGCACTCGCCCCGGCTGGTGCACCGGGCGCTGTCGCAGACCGTGGCAAGCGCCAGGTGCGCAAGCAAGCGGGTCGTCTGCCCGATCAGCTCTTTTCCTAATCCACGCTTTGACCGGCAGACTTCATCCCTAAGCCATGCGGGAATTATTTCGCTGATGCGGGGCGTGTCCGCTGGTCGCGCTATGAATCGCCTGGCCGTGGAGAGCCTGAGCCACCTCCAAGACTGCCTCGGAGAGCGTCGGATGGGTGTGGATGGTATCCATAATGGCTCGAACCGGCAAATCGCTCCTCATGGCCAACGCGATCTCTGCGATAAGGTCGGCCCCATGCGGACCGACAATGTGAGCCCCCAAGATCGTATCCGTTTCGATGTCGGCGATGATTTTAACTTGTCCTTCCGATTCTCCGATAGCC
This sequence comes from Desulforhabdus sp., assembly GCA_034005055.1. Classification (GTDB taxonomy): domain Bacteria; phylum Desulfobacterota; class Syntrophobacteria; order Syntrophobacterales; family Syntrophobacteraceae; genus Desulfoferrobacter. The sequence goes on from JAVEVM010000164.1 coordinate 1,257, forward strand.
TGTGCTATTCCCAGCGACTTGAAAGGAAAGCGGCTCACTTTGACCGAATACTCTTTCCTCGCCTCCTCTTCGGAAATTCCCACTGCCGCGTATTCAGGGATAGTAAAGACGCATCGTGGTACCACCCAATAGTCCATCCAGCTTTGCCGGCCAAGGGCATGTTCCGCGGCACATATCCCTTCGGCAAAAGCGACATGCGCCAGGAGCCAGTCTCCGACTACGTCGCCGGCCGCATAATGCCCCGCTACATTGGTTTGAAGGTGCTTGTCGACAAGGATACGGCCTTGCTCCATCTCTATCCCAAGCTCCTCGAGGCCGATCCCTGCCGTATTGAGCCGGCGCCCGATCGCCTGCAGTATGGTATCGGGAGTTATCTCCGTTCCGTTGGAAAGCCTAACATTAAAACCATCTCCGCTATCGGCCACGGATTCCACCGAAGTACCGCAAGAGATCTTGATCTCTCGCCTCTGTAAAGTGCTGAGCAGGCTGTCGGTCATCTCCCTGTCATCATGTGGCAGAATGTGGTGGAGCGCCTCGACCAAGGTCACCTCAGAGCCCAACTCACGGAAAATCGCCGCCATCTCAACACCGACGGCTCCACCTCCTACGACGAGAAGATGCGCGGGCAAATAGGAAATATCGAGCATTTCGTCTGCAAGGAAAATCCGCGGACTGTTGGGAAAAATCGGCAGCCCGGCAGGACGAGAGCCGGTGGCAATCACCACTTTTCGTGCCTCTACAAGGTCTGCCTGCCCGTCCTTCTGCACTTCGATTTTTCCCGGCCCGGTGAGAGCGCCTCGCCCCTCGAACAATTCGATCTTGCGCGCACGAAACAGCTGCTCGATACTTCTCCGCAGAGATTTTACCACCCGCTGCTTTCTGCCGATGATGGCTGCGATATCCGGAATAGTCTCTACGGGTTTAAAGCCGTACTCTCGTGCCCTGCGCATGGAGCGGCCCACTTCAGCCGAGGCCCTTACCGCCTTTGTCGGGATGCAGCCCCAATTGAGGCACACGCCGCCGACGAATTTCTCCTCGACGACCGCAACCCTGGCGCCAAGCTGAGCTGCACGTATGGCTCCCTGGTAACCGGCCGGACCTCCTCCCAGAAACGCTATGTCGTATTTCTCTCCCATCAGGCAAGAACCTTTTATTTCTCCTCAATAATCATTTATTCATTCAGAATTTTGCCGACTTCCTTCATAATTCTCTTGATGTGGATGCTCATTCTTCACCGAGCACTTCAGGGAGCTTTTCCACAAACGCTCTTATTTCATCGCGCACACGCCGGTAGTGCTCCATGGCTTCTTCTTCGGTGGAAGCATCGGCGGCAAGCCTTGGCGGGTCGTCAAATCCCACGTGCACTACCTTGGCTTTGGCGGGGAAAAAGGGGCACGACTCGTGGGCCCTGTCACATACGGTGACGACGTAGTCAAAGTCGATTTGCTCGACTTCGGATACATCCTTGGATCGATGCTGTGAGATGTCTATGTCGACTTCCTCCATTGCCCTGATCGCCCTTGGATCTATCCCATGCGGCTCCACGCCGGCTGAGTAGGGCTCGATCCTATCTCCCTTCAAGTGCCGCGTCCAGCCCTCTGCCATCTGGCTGCGGCAAGAGTTGCCGGTGCATAAGAACAGGATTTTCATCTTTTCCATTTTAACCGCCTTTGTTAACGCTCTCTGAATCCTGCAGCTAGAGCAGCCAACATTAAGTGTGGAAAGGTGCTATTTTTTTCTGCTCACTGCTCACTCTCATCATTCAAAATGAAACTGCTGGAGGTAGGCTTCAAGCTTGATTCTGTGATCGCCATCTAAGGGCGGACAATCTTCCGGGCCTTTGCCGCCTTCAGCCACCTGGGTGGCGAAAACCATACAGGTCGGCTGCCCGCACTCGCGGCAGTTGGTCTTTGGCAGCAGCTTCAGGATGTCGATGACCTTGGGGTTTGGGGCACCCTCAAAGCGGGGCTCGATGGTTGCACGATTCTCCCATGCCGAATTTACTTCGTCTCTGAGCCACGTAAGGATCTTCTCCGCCTCGGTTTCGTCCCTAAGGGCATTTACGGCGATCTTTCGCGGATGCACCGCAATCAGCTTGCCGTGCACCTTGAAAGAAACCGACGGTGGATCTTTGGTGTACTGAAAGCCGCCCAACACTGAGTTCAGATAAGGCAGAGCCTCGCCGATGTCCTCGTTGAGATGGGCGATGCAGTGAAGCGATTCCGCCTCTCGGCGGCATTCGGGCCGAATGATTTCTTTACGGTAACCGCTGAGTAACATAGTGCACCTCCTTGGTTGGTGCATGGGCGCATAACAAAAGTGAATCAATTGGGAACCGAGTTGAAGCTTTCCATTCCGCGGTTTGAGGACATGGCAACCGTGTCAGGTTTTGCTGTATTCAACCCTGCTCACTCTTGTTTTCCGTTGTCCGCGGCGCATCTTTAAAACACAGTCATGTAAAGGCAGCCGCTTAAACAGCAGCCTTTTGTTCATCGCCCAAGCTGGCCTGCTTGATGGCCCCCTTGACCTGTTCGATCTCCTCGCGCTTCAGGTTAAAGTCCTTATTTTTCTTGATGCCGAGATCGGTCAGAACCACGTACGTTTTAAGCTGCACTCCGGCCTGCTCCAAGGTAGCCTTTGCGCAGCCGAGCTCACAACCGTCGATGGCAATCATATCAGGAACATCTTTGGCTGATTGCATAAAGCCCTGCAATCTACCGCCAATACCGGCCAAACAAAATATCTTGCCAAAGCCTTCCTGAGTCAGCTCGACAGCGGCTTGATTGGATAGCTGTCCCACGTTGGAACCGCCCGAACAAGCCAGAATCATGATGTTTCCACCCGTTGTACAACAACTTTCAGACATTTGTCCTCCCATGCTTTCGAAAACTGTCGCATCTAGCTAATCCACCCTTTAACTTCTTCCTTGGTCGGAACTTTACCAACAGACTTTACTTCGCCATCAACGACAACGGCCGGAGTACCGAACACCCCATAGCTGCCGATATCCAGTATGTTGGTCACCTTTTCGATGTTGGCCTCGACACCTGCTTCACTTACAGCTTCCTTGACCACTTTTTCCGTTTGCTGGCACTTCGGGCAGCCAGGTCCCAATACCTTAATTTCCATTTCAATCTCCTTTGTTATCTATCTTTTGACGACAATGACAGGCTTCTTGCCATGCCGAATCACGTATTCCGAAACCGAGCCAAGAAGCATCTCCTTGAGATTGCTCACCCCATGGGAGCCCAGGATGATGGCATCTACATTTTCCTCCTGCTCGATCTGCAAAATCAGCAGCTTCGGTACGCCTCTTTCGACTCTTGTTTTGACTTTGAACCCTGCTTCCTTCAGACTTGATTCGAGGGGCGTCAGTCCTTTTCGAGCGTCTTCTTCCTGCGCCTGGTGGACGCTTTTCAAAAACTCGGCTTCCCCCCTGCCGGGCGTCTCCAAATGCAGTCCTGCAAAAAGATATTGGTGGTGCTCAGAGATGGATTCGGCTTCACTCTGGGCAATAACCTGCAAGAGCACCACCTCTTCCACCCCGCTGCCCTTCATCTCCAGCAAACAACGGAGTGCTTTCTTTGATACAGCGGAAAGATCCGTCGGGTAGAGCACTTTTCTGAACATTTCGGATTCCTCCTTATACGGCACCCTGCATGCGTGAGCGCTCGGATTTTGCTCTCCTGATATGTGATGAAGTTTTTAACTGAAATAATGCCCGAAGATTATCCCGCAGATAGTGGACATGATCACCACCAGAGCCACAAACACCGCGGTCTTTTTGGTTCCCATCACGCTTCGGATCACCAGCATGTTGGGCAAGGAGAGGGCCGGGCCTGCCAGAAGCAGAGCCAGTGCAGGCCCCTTGCCCATCCCCGAGCCGATCAGGCCTTGCAAAATGGGCACCTCGGTCAAAGTGGCAAAGTACATGAACGCCCCCACAATGGCCGCAAAGAAATTAGCTCCCAGAGAATTTCCTCCAACCAGTCCGCTCACCCAACGATTGGGAATCAAGCCTTCGGCGCCGGGCTGCCCCAATAGCAGTCCTGCCGCCAGCACGCCACCGAACAAAAGCGGCGTGATTTGTTTCGTGAACCCCCAGGTGGAAAGAAACCATTCTTCGGTTTCCCCGCGGGTGGTGGTGATAAGCACCGTGACCGCGATAATGCCCGCCGAAAAGGCGATCAGCGGCTCATGCGGGAAAGCGAACGCCAGGACCGCGACAACAATGCCGGCAACTACCACCTTAACCGCCTTCACTCGAAACCAGACACTGAGCTCCGCACCGAATACCACCGCAAAAGCTCCGGTCAGCCACCATTTGATTTCAAACACGGCGTTCCAAAAGCCCACCGGATCGGAAGGCTTGCCCCAGGTGGCGGAAATGAGAAGTCCCACCATGGTGGCGAAATAGATGATGTTCTGCCACAGCGGCCGCTCGACCTCGGCGACTGGAAGGTGCATGGCGGCTTCCGCCTTTTGCCTCTCTTCCTTGATGAATACAAGGTGCATGAGGAGCCCGATCACCAAAGCGAAAAAAATGGCTCCGATAGCGCGAGCGATGCCCAGCTCGAGGCCGAGGATTCTTGCAGTGAGCACAACGGCAAGGATGTTTATGGCCGGCCCCGAGTAGAGAAAGGCAATGGCCGGGCCCAGACCCGCGCCGCGCTTCCAGATGCCGGCAAAAAGCGGCAGCACCGTGCACGAGCAGACCGCCAGGATAGTGCCCGAAACGGAGGAGACCCCGTAGGCTATGACTTTGTTCGCAGTGGGGCCCAAGTAGCGCATCACCGCCGCCTGGGATACGAAGCAGGAGATCGCCCCGGCGATGAAAAAGGCCGGTACCAGGCAGAGCAGGACGTGCTCCTGCGCATACCACTTGGCGAGCGAAAGCGATTCCATAATAGCGTTGGTGAACCGCTCGCTGTCCATGGGCAGGTAGAACAGGACCAAGAAAGACCCCACGATAAGCGTCATGGGCATCCAGATGGTTTTCCAGTCAATGCGGCTGGGCTCCATTTCCTCTCCGTTTTCCACAACATCATTGGTAGACATTTCATTTTTTACAGCTTGAGCGTTGCTCATGATCCATTCTCCTTTATTCTTCCCACCATCTGCCGCAGAACCCGTTGCCTGCTTACGGCAAGCAACCTGGTCGTCAGCTCAAGAACTTCCGGTGAATTGTCCAGCCAGTGCCTTCATTATTTTAACGAATTCTCTCATCACAATCTCTCGCGTGATCGGATTTAAATCAGAAAATTGAACAAGTAGCCGACCATCAGGATGCCGCAGCCGACAACAGCGATGAAAGTTGCGATCAGACGGACTTTGAGAACATTTCGCAGTATGATCATCTCAGGCAAAGAGAGGGCAATGACCGACATCATGAAAGCCAGAACGGTTCCCAGGGCAGCGCCTTTTCCGATCAGCGCAAGCACTACCGGGATAATCCCGGCGGCGTTCGAATACATCGGACTCCCGAAGATCACCGCAAGCGGCACCGACCACCAGGCTCCCTTGCCCAT
>JAVEVM010000165.1:0-6779 GCA_034005055.1 Desulforhabdus sp.
CAATGGCGGACTGATCTTCCTCGCGAGGAGCAACTGTTTCTTTCGATATGCTCTTATACAAAGCATAAGTTGCAGCCTCCCTCTGCTCTCGCACTTTGGGATCGACGCCTGCATTCTCCGCAAAATGTGTTATGAGGACTTCTCTCAAAATGGTGTAGGCTTGTTGGGTAAGGCCATGACTCATGCACCAGCGAACAGCCTGAAGGCCGTCATAAACTTCGTTTCCAATGAAGTTATAGACGCCTTTTTCCAATAGATCCAACAAGGGTAATAGGGGAGGAAGCAGCTCGGCATTTCGACAGCGAGATATTTTGAGATGGAGCTCGGAGCCCAGCCGACTGATATCCTTTCCCCGGCAGGTGCTCAGAGCTTCAGTAAATGCTTCAAGCTTATCTGCAAGATCTCTGATGGCAACTGCCGATTGGTCCCGGCCCTTAGTGTCCCGCAATATCGGTTTGACTTTGTTCTGTGCCAGAGAGCAGATGGGCCTCGCATCCCCCGACTGAACAAATTGTTCGATCGCCATGGACCAATCCATGAGTGTGACGAAGGCGCCCAAGCTAAAAATTGGAACGCGCCTTTCGGGAAGGGGCATGGCGGCGACCTGTCCAAGGGGGCCCAAAGCTTCAAAGGCTCCGTACCAAATCCCTTCTATAGAAGCTCCGCGAAGTGTCTTGGCATAGGTCAAGACCACCAGGGCCAACATTGGGATGGATCGAAAAGCGTGCGTGATGTCGAAAATTACATGATCCTCTGATTGGATGCAATCAAAGACGATCTGGAAAATCCGCCAAATTTCCCCCTCACTTTTTCCCTCGGGGATTGAAATGTGTTGGATTTTCGGTTGCAGATCACATCGGGCAAGACAAGTTTTGAGCCCCGTACGTGACAAGGTGTTCCCTTTGTAATCCTTGTGACCGTCGTCAATCCAGTTCTTGCGATATGCTTCCTCCGTGGTGAATATGATAACTTTATCGTCACGCGACCAGTTCTCGCAGCAAAGCCTGGCGGTGGCTTCCTGAACAAATCGTACGTCTGGTACTTCCCTTCCATCTTCCGAAAAATAGGTGCAAGGCAGGTAGTCATTGGTACCAAGAAACGAGAGGTAGAGATTCCCCATGATTACTCTCCGTATTTCCGAAACCTTCGATGGATGAAATGATGCACCAAGCGAATGGAGCCGTCGGGCAACGCTTCTTCCAGCGCCTTTCTTTCGGTGGTGGCATAGACCGGAATAAGCCCGAGCTCCATAGCGAAATGCACCATGAGATAAGTGGCCCCAGGATCGCCCTGGATCACGACCAAATCACCTGCGTGGGCACTATCGCAAAGCCAGTCCTTGAAGGGTGCCAGAAAAGGTGCGATAGCGGGAGCATCCGCAGGGATCTGGCTCCATCGAATTTTCAGATCCGCCGGCAGGTTAACGACCTGCTGAATCTTAAAGGAGCTTTCGGCATCCGTCATCTGCTCAGGGGTCGGGCGGTGATTAAAGAGAAAAAACATTTGTTTCAACACGATCCCCTCACTCCTTCATATAAAATTCAATCTCTGTTTTGAGAGGATGCTTCTTCCATGTACCCGCCTGGACTAATTTGCTCTTGATCATCTCCGCGACCTTGCGAGTCAAAGCCCGGTCCTTTTGAGCGTCAAGAGCTTTCATGAGACGTTCCAGGGCAATTTTGTCATTGGGCCTAAGGCTGGAGGCCAGCGAAAGGAGATCTTTTGAGCCGCTTTGGCGGTTTATTGGTTGCTTTGTTGCGGACGCAGTAGGTTCCTTAACGATCGCCGGTGGAAGCCGTGGCGGGTGCTTCTTTGTAGCCTCCTCTTCAGCCAATTCCTTTGAGTCTCTTGAAGGGATGGGGGTATCTTTTCCAGCGAGCCCAGACTGATAAGCCGATTCCAGCACGTCCAGCTTTTGCCATATCTCTTTGCTGAGCTCTCTGAAACCAACCCAACCAAAGGGTTTGAGTGCTTCATTGAACTTGGGCTTGCCGGACTCACTCGTCAGCCACAACGTGGTGGCGGCGATTCCCTGCCTGGATCCTCCTTTGCCAAGTTTTATTCTGATGTCCCGATAACCTTCTATCGTCACACATTCTGCACCGGAATGCCGGCCAAGGCGCAGCGGGATTCCATGTTCAGCCACATTTATTTTGACCGGAGCAGAGCCTATACTTTCCAACTCTTGATTTTGTCGCTGACACTGCGCATGAAAGAAAGCCGCCGTGCCGCTCAGAAGAGTCTCCAGGTTCAAAGGGTCCGTCACCCCAGACTTGGGAGGAGGCGCGCTTACGGTGATCCATCCCTCAAAAACCGATCCCGGTTGGATGACTTCCATGATTTGGAAAGGTCCCTGGCCTTCAAATCCTTTCAGTTTTGAATGTTGTTTTTTGCGGTTTACTGCGTAGACAACGCGAGTCCTGACTTCACCCACGGGATGAAAGTCGGACACTTTAACCAATCTGAAAGGATCAGTATGAAATGAGCCTCCGCCGAGGAGGGTTTTTTCCAGGTCTCGAGCGGCATTTCTGCCCTGAAAGACCTCTATCGTGCCTCTGGCCTTGGCACGCCCATTGAGGTGAGCTGTCCTCAGCGCTCCCTTGATGGCTGACCCGGGGATATAAGGTCTTGTTGATGCCGGAAGGAAGGCTGTGCGCTGAATAACGAAGTTGTTCAACTCCTGCTGTATGGCTCGTACATTGCCGGCCGGAAGGGAAAGCGACTTGCGAAAATTCTCCAAAAGTCCTGAACATACCTGGACCTTGTGCAGGGCAAGATCCGGTTTCCCCCTGGAGCGTACGAACTTGTACAATTCCAAAATGGATGGGATGGTCCCCTTTTGGCAAATCGTGCTGAATTCGCGTTGGTCTGCTTCGCTCAACGCCCCAATAAAATGAAGAGGGTCGAACTGGCAGAGCGTGCTTGAAGCCTCATCTAAAAAGAAAGTCATGGGCTCATAAACTTCATCACATCCAACGTGCACTGGTGACAAAATTTGGAGGCAACAACGGATACATAGTGTCACAGGCCGACCTCCAGTTTGAATGGTATATAAGGTGCGTAGCCCTGTACGACGGCAGGCTTTAAAGCCTTCGAGACGTTGCCTACAGCTGTGCCGATATAGGGCTTGCTAAAAACCTCTTCCCTGTTGGCAGGGAGGAGCACGGCCCCTTCGTCCGCCATGATGACGGGGTTCTTGAAGGGTTGAGCTGAACAGGCCAGTTGGTCGCCATGCTTTCCAAAACGCACGAAGGGTTGGAAGAAGGTTTTCCTAAATATCCCCGTTTTCGGCACCACCGGGGCCAGTGCATAGCAGGCATTGAAAACCTGATTCGTGGACAGGGCAACTTTTTCTTGCAAGGAGCCCAATCGAAAACGACCCAAACCTGTAGAGGCATTCTTGCCATAACCGAACTGTCCCATGCGCCGGAGCGCTGCGAGGACACGCTCCAGGTCTGTCGCCTCCTCATCCACCAACACAAACAGCGCCAGCTCTGTCCGGGGCGCATAGAAATTTACGGTCTCCGTAAAAGGGGCAAAAGGCCCTTCTCCAGTGGTCATACTCAACCGGTTGATGGTGTTGTGGGGTTGGTCCAAAGAGGATGCCAAACCAACGGCCGCTTGCTCACCGGTTATCATTCGAGCCAGATCAGCGTCCGTACGGTAAATGAGCTTCTCCAGATTCAGGTCCAACATTTTGTTCTGGAGTATCCATCTTTTTTTATTATTTTCCTTTCGTACCTCTACCTGTTTCCTCTTGGTAAGCTGCTTAGACTCCTTTGTAGACAAATACGAACGTGGAAGATCCGGTCGTTTCAGGGCATATGGGGTGGGCTGCCCTGATAAATATGGAAAAGCCGAGGAAAAAACAACACAGGGCCTCTCTGCATAGCAGGCAATCCATTTATCGAGCCCGCCATTAAGGAGTTTCGAATCATAAGCCGCCTGCCAACAGAAGTGCCCAAACAGGGTGTCCCCCTTCAAGGGAGTACCAAACCCCGAAAGAGGCTCAAGGCTGATAGCATAAAGCTTCAAGGCTTTCCTCCCTTCGAAAAGAGATCCACGGATTCAAAACGCCTTTGGATGTCTTCATCCTCAAACTTGAATTTCACTTTGCCATAGCCTCGACTGCCATTCCCGCCGAGGGCATCCAATTCCAAGAGCTTCAAGCCCTGAAGGAGTATCTCCAGCAAAGGCTTTTCCTCCTCCTGATTGAGAATCTTCAGGCAAACGGAAAAGGAAAATTCCGTTTCAGACGGAACACGTTCTGTAAAACGAGGGTTTTCAGCAGTACCTCTGATACGGTTAATACTGTTCTCGGATTTTACTTCCGTAAAGCTCCACCGATTTTCTCTCACTTTCCACCGCCAGTTCTCAGTGATGGGGCAATCGGAAAATGACACCCGACTTGGACCCAGCTCTGCTACGGCCTCTCCATCGGCCCCGCTGCTTCCGAATAATTTGAGTATGGACTCGCACTCCTGGCGTGCCTCACCGCTCAGGCTTTTTAATAATCTGGCATTCAGGGGATTCCCGTCGGTATTGACGATCAGCCCGCTTTTCAATTCCAAAAGCGACCGCACCTTGCCCTTGATGGAAGAGCCTGGAATGTAAGGTTCCTGGCTATTGGGATGTTTGATGACGGGATTGTCCGTGCCGCCGATATGCATTTCAACGTCTCCCGCTCCAATATGCAGGCCACTTTTGAGCGTGATGGTTCCCTTGATGTTTAATATATTCAAAAGCTGCATGTTGATCGTACCCCTTTCATCAGTTGTCCGATGGACGGTATTTTTTGTAAAATCCCATGAATGCTTCGAACAGATTAGTGAACACATCCAAGTCTTCTGCGCTTTGCACCTGGCGAATAGATTCTTTCAAGAATTCTACAAAATCCTCAGTAACAAGTTTCCGTCCTTCGGCGTATGCAGCCTTGGCAATAACCATGTTGACAAGGGGAAGTATATGGTCCCAATCCTCAGGGTAGCTGCGCGCCAGCGCATTGAGTCGGACCACTTCGTCGTAGAATTTTCTGATCTGCGTTCTTTTGTTCTTCTTTACATCAGCATGATGGACGCGTTGCGCCAGTTGGTCTGCAACGGAGGAAAAAAGCTCAGGTTTTACCGTTCGTTTAACCGGATCCTTATAAAAGACGTAGTCCTTCATTTCAGGCAACTCTCCTTTGTTGGTAAAGTACATCCCACAGAGCCATCTTGAATGCGGCCCCATATTTTTTCAGCCATACCGCGCACTGTGAAAACTCCTCTATGGCCCTTTTTTTCTCTTCTTTATGAAGGCCCCTGCCCACGTTCCGTTCGACAAAGTAGTGGAACAAAGCATGCCACTTGAGGCATTCCATGTCTTTGATACCAATCTCCTTTTGCCTTAAAATGCAGCGCTCCCCCTCCGCCATGCGGATGAAGTCGTTGAGCCGATACAGCATCGCATTGTTGACGATCCCTTGGTCCTTCCATCTTAAAAGAGTGCCCTTTATAGCCTGAAGCGCTAAGAAATTGGTCCAATCCGCTGTTTCTCCAAAGAGAGTGAGGCAGTTGCGATCTTTTTTAGACTTTTCCAGGGCTTCTTCTGCCTGTGCCGCCAGACGGCCCAATGGTGTATGCGGCTTATGCAAAGTAATGCCGGCGGAAAAATGGATCTCGGGGTTAGCGCAGGTGTACTCCTCGAAGGTCGATCTCAGCTCCGCTGCCAGTTCAATCATTCGGTTCCATGGCCCGATGAGGAAAAGATCATCACCACCGGCAAAAACCGTGTAGACATCTTGAAATCGCTCATCCGTAGCCAGGAAGTGAGGAAGATACACGGCAAAATACCAATGAAACTGGCGGCTGAGGGTAGCCAGTCGAGAGAGTGTGTAATGCTCCTCTTTGATTCCACACGCCATAAGCAAACCCAGTTGATCCACATCGGCTTTGAGGACTCCAAGGGCCTCCGCCCCGGTGTAAGCCTCTCCTTCGGCTTCCGATGAGCGGAGGGCTTTGCAGGCAAGATGAGCAAAGGTTTTGGGAACCCCCAGTTCCATCTGTTCAATCAGTTCTTCCTTTTTCTTGTCACTGCGCCGCCCGACCAGGATACGGTCATCATAACGATCAAAATCTCTGTAAACCGGGACATAGCCATTGATAAACCTGGCGGTGACGTTCTTGGACACTTCTCCAGACGGGTCACAAGAAATATCCCAGTACTTTAGAAGTTTCCCCTGGAGGGCCAAATCGTTCATTCCTCCATCTACAAATGCGACCTGGTATTGACCGTATACAGGCTCCAATAACTTGGGAGTACCAGGTTTCAAGGGCGCATCACGTGTCGTGATGGCCAGCCGTGTCTTTTTGACTAGATGAGCTCCCAGAAAGATGTGATCTCGGCAAATGACGCAGGCCGATCCCTCGTTGCCGATGACAGGCGACTTTTCAACCTGCGGGCTGCTGGGCCGTTTTCCACAGTAAGGGCACAGAGGATGGTTCAGGTCATTGTTGAATGCATCCAGGTAGCCCTGGATCGCCCCTCCGAAACGTTCCAGGTCCACCTTATGGAATTTTCGTTCTTCCATTGCCTCGCCGAGTCGTTCCCAAAGTCTCGCGAAACGGCCTCCCACAAAATCACCTGCCGAAGCATCCACACAGCTCATTCCCAGAGCGCTCTCACCGAGCGACACCTTCGTCAACCAGTCGTTGACCTTTTCTTCGGCCCTGCTCAACGCTTGGTGCACAGAATCCAGATTGGGAGCCAGTAGCACAAACTTGCCCGCTGCGTTGAACACC
>JAVEVM010000166.1:0-6763 GCA_034005055.1 Desulforhabdus sp.
TATTGTAATAGCGCGTGAACCGGAGCTAGATCTCCCGCACATACTCGGACAAGCTTTCCAGTTTCTGCCGGAAAGAAGGGAGTTGGCCATCATTAAACTCTCTCGTCTCTCCATAGAAATCATTCAGACGTTTCTTCAACTCGGCGTCGGAATAATTCTCACCCGGCCACATGCGGACCAGCAGGTGAAAATGGTTCCCCATGCAGCAAAAACCGAACACTTCAGCAAAATACAGCTTGCTCAGCTTCACCACCTGACTGACGAAAAAATCCTTATCCGCATCATCCAGCGGATAACCCTCCAGCGCGGTCCTGGACATCACATGATAGACCGCCGGTTCGCCTGCAATCATGATTCGCGGTATGCGCGCCATGGCTCAACTCCTGTTCCGAAAACTTCCGGTCTTGGGTTTTCCGTGTGTTCATACTTGGAGATTCGGATGGCAGCTCATGTGCGTCGAGCATTATTTACCTGTCCCCATTTTTTTTACCGCTGAACGTATGCCGAGGGAATGATAGCTAGTACCTTGTCTCATAAGTAGCATGCTCAATTTTGGCAATTTTGATTCTGACTAATTATGATTGTATTAAACCCATTACTTCGCTATTATAATGTATAAGTTCCGAATAGTAATGGTTATTTATATGAATAATGGGTTTAATATAACGAGGAGTTAAAGATCATGGATTGCCGGAGCATTGAGTTCTCAGCTGAAAAGTCCACTGAACGTATGGAGAAAGCCGAACGGGCTTTTTCTGCGGTACTCCTGAAACGCATCATAGTTTTCGTGCTTTACTTGCTTGGGGCAAAGCGCGGGGACATTGCCTCAGTGGTGGGCATGCCGCGGGAATCGATCAAGACGGCTGTGCGTGTTATTCTGCGTGACGGTTTTGCGGCTTTTCGAGACCGCCGACGCTCGGATACTCCCGCCGTCCCGCAGACAGTTGTGGCTCCGGTGCGTATTTCCGCGCGGCGCGAGGATGAGTGGTATGTGGTTGCTTTCGGAAGTGATGTCAATGAAGTGAAGATCCCAGTCGCGCATAAAATCAAGGCAAGGACCATCTTGCTCTCCCTTCTTGGTTCCGAACTGCTTTCTGTACAGGAGACGGCATTGCTGTTAGGAGTTAGCTCCGGACATTGCCGTGAATTGGCGGAGAACCTGACGCGTGGCGACGTTCCGGAGACACTGCTCGATAAGCGCCGGGGACAGACGCGGGATTATAAAGTTGGAGCCGAGGAGATAGCGGAGATAATCCAACAGTTCGCGGCCCGTGCGGTAACCGGGCATTCGACAACAAGCGAAGAGTTGGCCAAGTTGGTGAACGAACGGACCGATGCCGGGGTATCGCCACGCACGATTCGCTGGCATGCAAATAAGCTCGGACTGGCTGGCATCAAGAAAACGCTTCCCGAGTTGGTATCCACGCTAAAAAAAACTCGTGATGACTGTGCATGAGGTGAGCGTTGACTTGTCTTTGGTACGAAAGGAGGGAGAGATCAAGGAGGGCACGAAGGGGTTGGAAAGCCAACATATGGGGGATGTGGCTTGCCACGCATGTGCTCCTCCAATGGCGGCAGAGAGGGTTTCATACCGCAAGGCGGTTCTCATTTTGGCTGCGGCAGGTGTTGGAGTCAAGGCTATCGCCTGTTTTGTGCAGCGCTCCGTTGTCGTGGCCCGTCGCTGGATTCGCCGCGGAACTCAAACGAACGATCTTAATGATCGTCATCGTTGCGGCCGCCCGAGGGTGTACTCCGAAGAGATCCATGTGAAGCTTGTGGCGTTTTACTGTCAGGTCCGACCTCTGGCGGGAACTGGTAGATGGACGTTTAGATGGGCCGCGCTTCACCTTGCAGAGCATCCCCAACGAGTCGGCGCTGCTCCAAGCAAATCCACACTGCACCGGGTACTGAGGAGAAACAAGCTCAAGCCGCACCAATCGCGGTATTTTCTGCACATTTCCGACCCCGAGTTTTTTCCTAAGATGGAACATCTAATAGCTTTGTACAAGCATCCTCCGCGCAATCTGTTCTTTTTCGATGAATCACCAGGAATCCAGATCCTCACGAGACTTGCCCTGATCTGCGGACTGAGGAAACAAAAAAAAGACTCGAGGAATTCGAGTACGTTCGTAATGGCACGATGGATGTCTTTGCTTTCCTCAACCATGCTGACGGAAGTGTCTATGCCGAATGTCAGGCAGAACACACGACGCCGACGTTCCTTGGAGTTTTTGAACGACACCTATCCAAGCACTCCCCGACGGAATCGCTCCACTACGTTATGGACAATCTGTCGACGCACTGCGGATATCCTTTCTGTCAGATGGTTGCTCGCCACAGCGGGGTGGAATGCCCTCCCGAAAAAGAGCTCAAGGACCCGGCGAAACGACGTCAATGGCTGCAATCGGAAGAGAAACGGATCGTCATCCATTTTACCCCCTTCCATGGTTCCTGGCTAAATCTCGTGGAGATCTGGTTTGGTATCATGGCCGGCAAATTCCTCGGCGAATCCTTTGACTCTCCCGAACAAATAAGGATGGCATTCGATGCATTCCTGGCAGAATGGAATACTGTGCTTGCCCACCCTTTTCGCTGGTCCTATGATGGGAAGGGGTTACATCGGAAGGTCGTGAAACGATTCAACGCCATGCTGAGTACGGCGGAACAAATAGAGATGCGGACATTGACCAAGCAAATGCGGCTTATGACGAGTCTGCTCAATCAGCATTTGGCAGAGGTCGAGGAAGAGGTGTGGAACGAATTTGCTGCCACATTGGGACGCCGGACACCAGTTATCATGGACATGATTCAGCAGGAAGATGGACCCCAGCGGAAGAAGAAGGCACAAGAGGCACTTAGAGCACTTACCATAGCGCTGAGTGAGTGCCTCACTATTGAAAAGGCGGCGGCATGAAATTGGGAACTCAAATTGCCACAATCGAGTTCAAAACTTATGGGACAAGGTACTAGTTGTTTATTATGTCCAATAGCATGATAAGAAGATTTGGATAACATGACTCCACTGCCTGAAAGCCTCCAAGAACCATTCCGGATTTTTCTGATGGCAAAAACAATTCCGCAACATAAGCGTTCGCTTCATCTGAAATGGTCTGGGCGTCATCTCGACTATTGCCAGATACCGCTTTCCCGGTCGCAGGCAGAAACCCTCCCATGTCTCTTGAGACCTTGTCGTTTCGACTTGCTCAGGCTCTTGCAGTCAGGAACGCCTCTCAGGGACTCGGAGATTCGCAGAGAGCAGCGCAGCGGGTTGAGCGGACACACTGACGGATCGAGAAAATCCTCATGGTGCCGGGAGAAAAGTCGGTAAGGCTAACTTTCTGAAGTGGCAGCGGCCTGATCGTTTAGAGTGGAGACAACGTGGAGCCACGATCGCTATGTCGCGATCGCTATTGACTCGCACGACCAAAGAAATTAAGTGTTTGGCTTAAGTTCTTCATCATGCAAAGGAATCGGGTGTGACACTTGAGATAATTGTCCTGCTGGCTATTGTCGGTGTGGCTTTTGTTCTGTTTGTTGGCGGCTGGCTGCCGGTGGATGTGGTGGGGCTGCTGGTGCTGTCGGCCCTTGCTCTTACGGGGCTGGTTACACCGCAGGAGGCCTTGTCCGGCTTCAGCAGCCCGGCAGTGGTCACCGTCTGGGCCATGTTCATCCTGTCGGCCGGGTTGACTCGCACCGGCATAGCCTATCAGCTCGGCGAGCCTCTGCAGCGCTTTGCCAAAGGGAGTGAAGCTCTGCTGATCACTGCCGTAATGGTTGCGGCAAGCATTCTATCGGCACTGATCAACACCGTAACGGTTGCCGCCATTCTGCTGCCGGCCGTAATGGAGCTCGCACGGCGCAGCGGGCGCTCGCCTTCCAGGCTCTTGATGCCGCTGGCTTTGGGCTGCCTGCTGGGGGGGCCGTTTACCGGCATATCGACACCGCCCAACATTCTCGTTACCGACGCACTCCGAACTGCCGGCTTGCGCCCTTTCGCCCTATTTGACTTCACACCGATAACCGCGGCCATTGTCGCGACCGGCATTGCTTTTATGCTGCTTGTGGGGCGCCGCCTGCTGCCCGATCGAAAACTGAGATCAGAGGGTGGCATGCGCTTGTCGGTTGGAGATTCCTACCAGCTTGAGACGCACATCTTCACCGTCCGCATTCCGCCAGGGTCGCCCCTGGACGGACGCATACTCGCCGATAGCCGGATAGGATCTGCCCTCTACCTGACGGTTGTGGCACTGCAGCGAAAAGGGGTGCTGATGCTGGCCCCTCGACCAACCGATGTCCTGCAGGGGGGAGATACCCTCATTGTGCACGGAAGCCCCGATCATCTGCGACGCTTTCACGCCAGTCAGCATTTACAGGTCGAAACCTCAACCGCGGTTGACAATCTGCTTTCCCAGCGCCTGTTAGTGGCCGAGTGCGTCGTGGCGGACGGATCGCCCCTGGTGGGCTCCACGCTGGCGGAGAGCGGCTTGCGGCGCGAACATCACGTGCATGCGATAGCGCTCCACTGCCCCACGGAAGGCGACGTTAAGGATCTGCGGCGGCACCGACTCACGGCAGGGGATCGATTGCTGCTGGAGGGCGAACGGCAAGCTCTGGAAGAACTGGCGCGCTCGGACGTTGTGACGGAGTTGCACTTCGTGGCTGCAGATGAGAAGAAAGAAGTTGCCGGCGACCGCGTCCAACTGCTGCCGGTACGCGTTCCGCCGGGATCGGTGCTGGTCGATCGAGATTTAGTCGAAAGCCGTTTGGGCAATGCCTTCGGTCTAACCGTTGTGGCCATCTTGCGCGATGATAAACTGCTGTGCATGCCTTCCCCCCATGAAAAGGTGCAAGCGGACGATCTGCTGGTTCTGCAGGGCTCGCCGCGGGATCTCGAAGTACTTGAAGGTCTTCAGGCGCTTGAGATAGCAGAGCAGACGCCGACCATGGTCGCCGAACTGGAGTCTCAACAAATCGGCGTTACGGAGGTTTTACTCTCGCCGCGGACCACCCTTACCGGACGCTCACTGGACGATCTTCTGTTCCGGGAGCGCTACGGCGTCAACGTACTGGCCATCTGGAGAAAAGGCCGTGCTTACCGCTCCGGCATTCAAGACATGCCGCTGCAGTTTGGAGATGCCCTGCTGGTGTACGGTCAACGCCGCAACCTGGAGGCTGTGGCCCGCGATCCCGATTTTCTCGTGCTCGATGAGACAGCCGCCCAGGCACCTCGACTGGAGAAGGCTCGCATCGCCGCCGGCATCATGCTGGCGGTACTTTTGAGTGCTCTCCTTGGCTTCGTCCCCATTGCGATTGCCGGCATTACCGGAGCGGCGCTGATGGTACTGGTCGGATGCTTGACCATGGAGGAGGCGTATCGCGCAATCGAATGGAAGGTCGTCTTTCTGATAGCCGGTATGCTGCCGCTGGGAGCGGCCATCGAAAAATCGGGCGCGGCGCAAATGGCGGCTGGAGCACTAATAGCCGTGGTCGGCGATCTCGGACCGCGGTGGGTTGTGGCCGCACTTTTTACCGTCACGGTGATCGGTACCCAGGTCATTCCCACCGCTGCCCTGGTGGTGCTGATGACCCCGGTCGCCCTCAGCACCGCAAGCAGCCTGGGGATCTCGCCATATCTATTGATGATGACCGTGGCGATCTCGGCCTCGGCGAGCTTCGCCAGCCCCCTCTCACACCCCGCTCATTTGCTCGTCATGAGCCCCGGCGGCTATCGCTTCATGGATTACGTGAAAGTAGGGGTACCCATAACCATAATCGATCTGCTCGTCTCCGTTGGGCTGTTGCCGATCCTCTGGCCGCCTTAGGCACGGGATAATAATGAGTATCGGTTCCCGCTGGAAGTATGCGGGAATGACCACAATGTTCAATTCTGGATCATTAATTATTGCCTGACACCTGAGCATTCTGCCCTTGCGCCTGCGATATCCGCTATCGGGACAGAAATACCAGCCTCATTCCTCCCCTCTCTGTTCACGTGTTATAGGACTCATTCCTCCGGATTGTTTTTCCCAAAGCTCAGCCCGGTCAGTCGCTCACAGCGGCGCAAGGCTTCTCCCAGTTTTCCCTTCACCTGCCTGATCTTGCGTACGGGGGAGATCGTAGAGGCAAGCGTCTTATTTTTGAACGTTATCCTGGTGCTGTTTCTTCCAGTGTGAACGTCAGCGGCTCTTGTTCTTTTTCGTGTCGAGCCATCCTGTACTCTTCCACCTTTACAGGCGTAGAGTGTGTAACTGGGGCAATAATATTTCGTCCTGTCCCATGGCGGAAGCTGTTTCAGGTGGTTGAGAAACTCGTTCTTGAGGGAGCCGGGCTCGCTTTCTTCGCTGGGGCCGATGAAAAGAACATTCCCTTCGATGAAGCACTTTCCACTCTTGGTGTCTCCGAAGCCTCCATGGGCTTTCCACCAGATTTCACCTCTGCCTATCAATACGATCTCATACTGAGCCAGACTATAAGATCTCTGTTCCATTTTACTCCAGTTCTAAGGCCGGCGGTAAAAGATCCAAAGAGGCTAGTCCATGGAAAAGTGACCGATCACCAACAGTAAGATCAAAAGCAGAGCAAGCACCGGATGAGTATGCACCTTGCATACGCTTCTCAGAAAGGTTTTAGGGAATAGCTTGAGCTTCAGGACAATCCCGGTGGCAACAATCGCACCCATGGCCAGCAGTCCCCACTCAGGCAGGACGGTGGAGCTGCTCCTGGATAGTGTCCAATGGACGTTGGCAAGAAGCAGAAGCACGGG
>JAVEVM010000167.1:0-6748 GCA_034005055.1 Desulforhabdus sp.
CTGGGCGAATACGCGGGATTGGGCGGAAGAGGCCTTACTTCCGCTATCGTCGCCAAGGAGGTTCCTCCCATGTGTCATCCCCTGGGAGCGGAGAACAAGCTGGTGATCGCTCCCGGCTTACTGAGCGGGACCACAGGCGCCATGACGGGCCGTCTGTCGGTCGGGTGCAAAAGCCCTCTCACCGGCGGCATCAAGGAGGCCAATTCGGGCGGCCAGCCGTCCCAGGTATTGGCGAGGCTTGGCTATGCGGCCATCGTACTGGAAGGAAAACCACGGAACAATGACTGCTACAAGGTGGTGATCAACAAGGACGGGGTCAAAGTAACTGTCGACAATAGTCTGAAGATGCTTCCCAATTACGATCTTATTGACAAGATAAAGGGCGAGCTCGGAGACAAAATTGCATGTATTTCCATCGGTCCGGCCGGGGAAATGAAAATGAGCGCGGCTTCGATTGCCTGTACCGATATGGAAACAAGGCCGAGCCGCCACGCCGGTCGTGGAGGAGTGGGCGCCGTGATGGGTGCCAAAGGAGTGAAGGTTATCGTATTGGACGATACCGGCATGAAGATGCGCACCCCCAAGGACGCGCAAAAGTTCAATGAGGCAAACAAAAGATTCGTTGAAGGGCTGCGCAATCACCCGGTTACGGGGAAAGGCCTTCCAGCCTATGGGACCAATGTGTTGACCAACATCATAAATGAGGCCGGGGGGTATCCGACTTACAACTTCAAACAGGGACGTTTCGACAGCGCTCATCTGATCAGCGGTGAGACCCAGGCGGAAACGGAAACCGCCCGCGGTGGATTGGCCACCCACGGGTGCCACCGGGGATGCGTGATTCGCTGCTCGGGCATCTATCACGACAAAGACGGTCATTATTTGACCAAGCAGCCCGAGTACGAAACGGTATGGGCGCACGGAGGAAACTGCGGGATTTGTGATTTGGATGCCATTGCTCAGCTCGATTTTCTGGACGACAATATCGGTCTGGACACCATCGAGATGGGAGCGACCATTGGGGTTGCCATGGAGGCCGGGCTGCTCCAATTCGGGGACGCAGACGGAGCCATAAAGCTGATTAAGGAAGTGGGACAGGGCACTCCATTGGGACGTATCCTCGGCAACGGAGCCGCGGTCACCGGCAAGGTGTTCGGCGTGGAAAGAGTTCCGGTCGTCAAGAATCAGGCACTTCCCGCTTACGATCCGAGGGCTGTGCAGGGAATTGGAGTAACGTATGCAACCAGCCCTATGGGTGCCGACCACACGGCCGGGTACGCCGTGACCGCCAATATTTTGAAAGTGGGAGGCGAGGTCGATCCCTTGAAGCCGGAAGGTCAGATCGAGCTATCCAGAAACCTGCAGATTGCAACTGCAGCTATTGATGCAACCGGAATGTGCCTGTTCATAGCTTTTGCGCTGCTGGATCAGCCGGAAACTTTTCAGGCGCTTCTGGATATGATCAACGCTTTTCACGGATTGAATATGACGGCCGATGACGTAACCGATCTGGGCAAGAAGATCCTGGCCATGGAAAAAGATTTTAACGCACGGGCAGGCTTTTCTTCCCAGCAGGATCGACTGCCGAGATTCTTTAGCACAGAAAAACTTGCTCCCCACAACGTCACCTTTGAAGTGTCCGACGAAGATCTGGACAAGGTGCTGAGCTGGTAGAATTTCTGAAATTGATCTGGCTCATTGCGGATCAGCGGGATATGCTCCTGACTCAGCCGCTTGGTTGGTTCAAGTCGGAGACTTGAACCAACCTGAATCAGCTAATCTGCGAAGAGTCATTGATCTTTCATCAAAGCGGGGATTGACCCCACCATAGACCGTTGCTATGAATTACGGGCGGGACGTGATCCCGCCTTTTCGTTTTTTCCGGGACGGCTGCACCATTGAAGTCACTATCGAACACACTTATAAGATTTCCTGAAGGAAGCACAACCGCCAGGTTCTGTCGCCGAGAAAAGCGCTTTCTGGTGGAAGTTGAAACGGACGGCCGGAAGCTCTGGGTGCATTGCAACAATTCGGGAAGCATGCTGGGGCTGCTGAACACCGGTCGGGAAGTCTTCATTTCACCTGCCCAATCACCAGGGCGTCGGCTACCGTACACGCTTGAATTGATAAAGTTGGGGGATTCCTGGGTTGGAGTGAACACTCTGACCCCAAACCGGGTCTTGAAAAGAGCGTGGGAGCACTCCCTGCTGCCGGAGACTTGTGGTTATCAAGTGTTCCGAAGTGAAGCAAAGATCGGCTCCAGCCGATTGGACGCCGCTCTGACAGGACCCGGCGGCCTGCTCTGGATTGAAGCCAAGAACGTCACTTTGGCTGAAGATGATGTGGCCTATTTCCCCGATGCCGTCACGCAACGAGGACAGAAGCATTTGCAGGAATTGATCGCTCTCGCCAGGCTGGGTCACAGGGTTGCCTGCTTCTATCTGATCCAGAGACCGGACTCCAGATGCTTTGCACCTGCCGACTTTATCGATGCAGACTTCGCCCGTCTATTTTGGCTGGCAGTGGATGCGGGAGTTGAAATGTGGCCGTACCAGGCTTCGGTTTCCCCCGGAGGCATTGGCATTGGCTCGCGCCTGCCCATTTTGGCCTCCGCAAGGTGCTCGTAATCTGAGCTCTGGGCCACCCGTCAGGACCGTTAAGAACCATGGGGAGTGAGGGGGAGCAACTCCACAGCTTGTTCGCGAATCGGAGATGAACAAATCATGACCAACCCTTTTCCGGACCCCAATAAAGAGTCAAGGTGCGCCCGTGCGAATCTTAGATTAGATCTTATTGGTGGAGCGAAGAGTGCATTCTAACGAATCCTTCATGGTATTCGTCGGGTGGCTGATTGATGGAACGGGTGATCCGGCAAAGCAACACATGATTATCAGCGTGGCTGACGGCCTTGTCCGTTCCATAAGACCCGCCAAGCAGGCCGATATGTACGCCCCCGGCCTAGTCAATTTTTCCAATTGCACAATCGTTCCGGCAATGCTCGACTGCCATGTCCATCTTTGCATGTCAGGCACCACCGATGAAGAAAAACGGCGCAGCCAGCTCAACTCGTCCTATCTGGAGGCCGAAAAAGCTATAGAGAAGCATCTTTTAGAGCACCTGTGGCATGGAATCGTCGCGGTAAGAGACGGCGGGGACTATGGCGGTCACAACCTGCGCTTCAAACTGGAAAAGCTTCCCGACAAAAGACTCCCGATACATGTGCTTACGCCGGGTAAAGCCTGGCGTTCGCGCGGACGATATGGGCGAATCATCGGCAGACCGCCGTTGGAGGATCAAAATTTGGCCGAAGCCATCGCACAGCGAAGCCTGAGTGCGGATCATGTCAAGATCGTGAATTCCGGAGTGAACAGTCTTAGCCAATTCGGCAAACTAACCCATCCCCAGTTCAGCGAGGAAGAACTCACTGCGGCAGTTCGTCGGGGGCAGAAAATTGGACTCAAGGCAATGGTTCATGCCAACGGGCCAGAACCCGTAAGGTCAGCCCTGCAGGCAGGCTGTCATTCAATTGAACACGGCTTTTTTATGGGCAGGGAAAATCTCGAATGGATGGCAGATCGCCAAGTGTTCTGGGTTCCCACTGCATACAGCATGAAAGCTTATGCCGAAACGCTGGGTAACGGCAATGTCGAATCCCACATCGCGAAAAAGAACCTCGATCACCAGCTTGAACAAATTTCACAGGCCAGACGGCTCGACATCCCCGTGGTGGTCGGAACTGATTCCGGAGGACTTGGAATTGACCATGGGCAGGCCCTGACCGCGGAAATGAGACTCCTGATGGAAGCCGGCTATCCTCTGGAACATGCAATTCGTGCCGCAACTCTGGACGCTGCCAAATTGCTGGGGTTGGAAATGGAGCTCGGCACGATAAAAAAAGGCATGCCGGCAACTTTTCTGGTCGCCAATGGGGCGCCTGCATGCCTGCCGGAGACCTTGTGTCCTCCGGAAAGAGTCTATATTCGCGGTAAATTGTGGACGCTCCCTGCCCTTTGCCCATGAGATGCTGCTGAACAACGCCTCTTCATTTTCCCCACGCTCCGCTAAACCTCTCATTCCTTGCTACTGTCTTTGAAAGTCGCCGGGTCGAGTTCGTATTTGCGAATCAGCTTATAAAACTCGGCCCTGTATCTGCCTGCCATCGTAGAGGCCCGCGACACGTTGCCGCGCGCCGCAGTCAATACTTGCACCAGATATGCCCGCTCAAATTCCTCACGAGCTTCATTGAAAGACAACAGCTTCGGCTCTTTGGCGGAAGCTTCGCGGCTGCCCAAAAGCAGGTGATCGACCTGGATCATGCCTTGATTAGTCATTGCTACCGAGCGCTCGATCACGTTGCTTAGCTCACGCACATTGCCGGGCCATTTGTGCAACATCAGTTGCTGCATCACTTCCGGCGAAAATCCTTCAACGTTTTTGTTCATCTCGCGACTGAAGTGGCTCAGAAAGTGCCTGGCTAATAAAGGAATGTCTTCCGGCCGCTCACGAAGCGGAGGCAGATAGACAGGAATCACATGGATACGGTAGTAAAGATCTTCACGAAACTTCCCCTCACTGATCGCCTTGTCCAAATCTTGGTTGGTAGCGGCAATGAGGCGAATGTTGACGCGAATGGGCTGAACGGAGCCAACCGGATAGAATTCCTGCTCTTGAAAAACGCGCAGCAGCTTGACCTGCAAAGAGGGCGACAGCTCGGCAATCTCATCCATAAACAGAGTGCCGCCGTCCGCTTGCTGCAGCAAGCCCTTTTTCGAGTTGTCCGCTCCGGTGAACGCCCCTTTGACATGGCCGAACAATTCGTTTTCCAACAGGCCTTCGGGAATGGCACCGCAATTGATGGCAACAAAATTCTGATCGCTGCGCATACTGGCGAGATGTAAGGTCTTGGCGATCAGTTCCTTGCCGGTTCCACTTTCTCCGTACAGGCAGACCGTGGAATCGGTAGCGGCGATTTGGGCCACCTGCGCCAATACGGCCTGCATCTTATCGCTGGATGCAATGATATTGTCGAATTGATAGCGTTCCTCGACCAGGTTGCGCAAGCGGTTTACTTCCCTCCTTAGCTTACCCACCTCCAAAGCCTTCTCAATACTGTGCAGCAGAGCCTTTGCTTCGAAGGGTTTGGCCAAGTAATCATAGGCCCCCTTTTTGGTTGCTTCCACCGCACTCGGGATGGTCGCATAGGCCGTGAGGATGATTGCAGGAAGGGTAGGTTGAATGTGCAGTAGCTTCTCCATGACCGAAAGGCCATCCGCTCCTTCCAGTTTGAGGTCCAGCACGGCAGCATGGTAGACTTGCTGCTGCACGAAATTTATCGCATCTTCGCCTTTGTCAGCCAGGGTGACAGAATAGCCTGCCGCCTCCAGCCGCGCTTTCATCAGCGTAAGAAGGCCTGCGTCATCATCTAATACCAGGATTTTCTCTGCAGCCATAAAAACCTTTTGCTAAAGACCGCTAATAGAGAATCTCTCGCTCTTTGAGACCCATTTCCACATCGATGTCCCGCGATTTCTTCATCTGCTCGCGAAGCTCGCCGATAGTCGTGCTCTTGGACTTGAGCAGACTTTGTAGACGCCGCTGCTTCTTGTTCAGCGCGGTGTTCTCTTTTTCCAGAGCCATATTTTTTTCCATAAGATCCATCCACGCCATCGATTCATAGCTCAAGGGACTTTGCGGATATTCTTTGACAAGTTCGCCAAAGAATTTGAGTGCCTTGGCCTGATCGTAATAGGGGCTCTTGGAGTAAGCGTGCACAAAGCCGAGATTGAATAGAGCCACCTCGCAGCAATTCGTGCCAGGACAATCCGTTAGCAGCAATTCATTTCTTGCCAGAAACCCTTCATAATTCCCGGTCTTCAGTACCTCTTGAGGTGGGAAGATCAAATCGCACGATGGCAGTTGCGGCTGTTTTGCAGCACAGCCGCCGAGACAGAAGGCCAATAGAAGTGTGAGCAAAACGGCTAGGCGTTGCATGATCCAGTGTTTCCTCTCGGTAAGACGTTCCGCTGCTCAGTGCTCAACGTGAATTAGCAGCCCAAATGGGCAAAGTAAATGAAAAAGTAGAACCGATTCCCGGCTCGCTTTTCACCCGAATTCTACCTCGATGATCCTCCACAATGTGGCGGGCTATGGCGAGTCCAAGGCCCGTTCCCTGTCGGCTCCTGCCGGTCTTTGTCGGACTCTGATAAAATCGTTGGAATACCCTCTGCAAATCTTCCGCCGGTATGCCTTCACCGGAATCTGAAACGGAGACTTCCAAGAGCCGGCCGCTTTCATTTTCTGTCGTCAGCCTGGCCCCTATGATGATCTTGCCTCCTTCGGGCGTAAATTTGAGCGCATTGCCCAGCAAGTTGTCGAGTACCTGTTGGATTCTTTCTTCGTCGGCATAGATGACGGGAAGATTTTCAGGCAGATTGCTTTCCAGATCAACCCCTTTTGTGCGCGCAATCAGCTCTACCGAGGTCACGCTGCGGTGAATCAGCGCAGCTGCATCGCAAGGTGCAAGCTGATACTCCATCATGCCGGCTTCCATCTTGGACAGATCCAGGATCGAGCAAATGCTTCGGTAGAGACGATCGCTGTTGCTGCTGAGAACTTCAAGCACTTTTCGCTGCGAGGCTGTGAGCGGACCGCCTATTTCTTCCAGCAAGATTGCCGTGCCTTCCCGCATGGCAGTAAGGGGAGTGCGCAGCTCGTGCGATACATGTGATATGAAGTCGGTTTTCATCTG
>JAVEVM010000168.1:0-6731 GCA_034005055.1 Desulforhabdus sp.
ATCGATGCTTTTGCATGAAACGGGAGTATCGAGCCGGGTAATAGGACGTGTCGTCTCAGCCGCAGATGGAATTCGGGTGCTCCTTGCTGACGGCAGAGATGCCACTCTTGATTACCAGCGAAGCGGATGGGATCACTTCGCATAAAACACCAGGAAGGATCAGGCAAATGAAAATCCCTCGAGCTCTTACTATTGCCGGTTCGGACTCTGGCGGAGGGGCCGGCATCCAGGCTGATCTTAAGACTTTTTCGGCCTTGGGCGTATATGGTATGAGCGCCATCACGGCCCTCACCGCTCAAAACACAGTGGGTGTGCAGGGTGTTGTCGAAATAGATCCACATTTTGTCGTGGAACAAATCCGTGCGGTGGTGGAGGATATAGGTGTGGATGCCGTAAAAACAGGCATGTTGTCAAGTGCTGCAATCATTTCTAAAGTGACTGCGGAACTGAAGAGATTGAACGTCAGTAACTTGGTGGTCGATCCCGTGATGATTGCCAAGAGCGGAGATCGGCTGCTCAGAGAAGATGCCGTCGAATCCCTTATCAAGGATCTTTTCCCGCTGGCCTTAGTGGTTACACCCAATCTCCATGAGGCTTCAGCTCTCACCGGCCTGGAGGTTACTGCACCTGAAGATATGAAGCAGGCGGCCAGGCAAATCAAAAGCTTTGGTCCGCGTTATGTGGTTATTAAGGGTGGGCATCTGGAAGGCAGCCCTATGGATCTTCTTTACGATGGTGAAAGGTTCATGGAATTCACCAATGTTCGTCATGATACTCCGCACACTCACGGTACCGGCTGCACTTATGCGTCGGCAATTGCGGCCGGGCTGGCTCGTCGACTGAGTATGCAAAAAGCGGTTGAGATGGCAAAGGAGTACATCAGCGGAGCGATCGCACGAGGGCTTGCCATCGGCAAAGGACGTGGACCGGTCCATCACTTCTACCGCCTTTATCAATTGGCCGGTTGGGATTGCGATTAGCTGCGAGACTGTAAAGGCGCTTAGGCTTGAGCGCGTTCTAATAGAGTAGGAACGGACGTCGCCATGCCGGTCCTCGGGCCGGATGAACCCGGCCGTTGAGACTCAGTATTCTTCTCAACCGCCGCCTGCGCCGGATATGGCCAAGGTTTTTAGTGACCACCCGGCGGCCTGCTTTGATGCAATGTTCTGTGCGTGAAAAATCCGCCCAGTACAACTGACCTATCGACGGAATGAGCAAAACGTCCGTGCATGCTCTACGCTCCTGGCTCAAAAGAATCCGTGTAATATCGTTGCTCCGATGAAGCAGATCCAGTGCTGTAGTTGGCATGGGGCCGAGCTCCCGAATCTGTGAAGTGACATCTACGCTTATAATAAAATGGGCTCCCATGGCGATGGCCGGTGCAGCTGGCACGTTATCTGCCCAGCCCCCATCTACCAATGCGCGCCCGTTGTATTGAACCGGCGGAAGAATGCCCGGTATTGCCACACTGGCCGAAACCGCTTTGCGCAGGCAGTCGCTGCGCAATACCACTTCTTCGCCGTTGACGGCATCCATAGCCACAGCGGCAAAAGGTAAGGTCAATCGTTCGATCGGGTGTTCAGGAATCAGGTGGCTCATCACCTCCAGATAGTCTTCTTCAGAGACCAGGGTGGATCGCACAATCGAGTGAGTGTAATAGATGCCCTTTCTAAATAAGCCCAGAAAGCGATCAAGCAGACTTTCGGCTCCTTCCTCTACTTTGCTTTCAGCGGCTCTGGACAGAGTATATAAAAATAGATCGCTTTGCAGAAATTCACGCAGTTTTTCGGTCACCGCCGATAAATTCCCGTAGTATGCATACAGTCCCCCAATGATTGCGCCCATACTGGTTCCAACAATCAAGTCTATGCGGATGTTGTTTTTCAGAATGCTATCCAGGACACCAATGTGAGCTAACGCCCTTGAGCCTCCACCACTTAAAACCAGAGCAGTCTTGAAGAGTTCTCGTTTCATGTACTGAATCCGTCAGCAATTGCGGTTGTGGATCGCCCGGCACAACAAGTTGATCGTTGGTATCACCGGTGATATTTCTGTGACTTCAGCTTTAGTAAGTTAATTCAACTTTCAACCAAACTCCAGGAAAGAAAAATGTCTGAAACCAGTGTGATGATAAAGGCCGGTGAAAACCTGTTGGAGAGCCTGTTGGAAAAAGGGGAAGTTGCCTCAGTCGTGGCGGTTATATGCCATCCTCATCCCCTCTACGGCGGCAGTATGGATAATGGGGTTGTGTCGACTGTACAAAAGAGCTTGCGAAAGTGGGGCTGGGGCACATTGCGGTTCAATTTTCGCGGAGTGGGACGCAGCACTGGTACCTATGGCGATGGAGAAAAAGAAGCCGAGGATGTGCAATCGGTCGCTTCGTACCTTTTCGAGCAGGGGGTTAAGGAGCTGCATTTGGCGGGATACTCATTTGGCGCTTGGGTCGTATTAAAAGCCTTGGAACTGGGCTTGGAGCCGGCTTCATTGATTCTGATTTCGCCTCCGATCGATTTTATGGAGTTTTCTCACCTGAAGCTCTCTTCCAAACCTTCCCTCATCACCTTGGGAGATCGAGATGACTTCTGCAGCTTCGATTCACTCCAAAAATGGTTAGCAGTGCAGCCCTCGGTTGCAGGATTTACCCAAGTGGAAGCTCTTCCCAACTGCGACCACTTCTATGGAGGCAATGATGTTGCCCTGGCCGACAAGATTTCTGAATTCCTGAGGCGAAATTTCAAACGAGGTGCCGCATGAAAAAAGCGTGACTGAGCTCGTTGAGCTGATCGCGGCATTCGGCGTGAAGAGCGTGCCCGGCCCCCGTAATTTCGATCAGCTCTGCATGTGGGATACGCTCTTCCAGTATGCGTGCGTTTCTCGCAGGAACCAAGACATCTTCGCTTCCCGTCAAGATCAATGTCGGTGCCTGGAGCTGAGCAAGACGATCGCAACGGCTGAAGCTTCGGATCGCCTGCAGTTGAGCTAGGAAAGCGTGTTCCGGTTGCAGAGGAGTCTCAAGCTGGACCCTCCTGTAAGCGTTGACTACTTGAGGACGGTTCTTCCTGCACGATTCGCTGAAAAAAAATGGCAGGTTCTTATCAATGATTTGCTCATGGCTTAAACCTGTGTTGTTCATAAAAGCTTCCAGAACCTGGGGGGTGGGTGGTACGCGCAGATCTCCGCCGCAGTGGGTGCACCCCAGAACCAGCGCTTGAATTCTGTCAGGGGCCAGCAAGGCCAGTTCTTGAGCTATCATTCCCCCCATTGAAAGCCCCATGATAAAAGACTTGTCAATTGCGAGATGGTCAAGCAGTGCCCGGGCATCTTCCGCCATTGACTTGATGGTGTATGGGCCGGGAGGCATACTGGATCGGCCGGCTCCGCGATTATCGAAAGTGATGGTTCGAAAGTGGTTCTTGAAAAAAGGCACTTGCTCGTACCAAGACCAGGTGCCTCCGCTCAATCCGCTGATGAGCATAAGAGGCTGTCCCTCGCCGCTGGTCTGATAATAGAGATCGATCTCCTGACATTCACAAAATGGCATGTACGCTCCCCGCAGGTTTCGTGACACTGAGCCCTGCTAGGAGTTTGTCCGAGAATACGCTCTTCATGTAGCGCAGCCCTTTAGGGCTGCCAGTCCAGGCAGGGGTAAAACCCTGCGCTACGTATTGTCGGACAGTCTCCTAGTCATGATTCCGATTTATCAATTAGCTGCAGCGATAATAGTGGCCGCCAAACAACAGCTGTTCCACCAAATAACAGCATGTAAAATAACCAGAAGGCATGGTAAGTAAAGGTTTTTCTCAGGTCAAGCCTAAAGCTTGAATAGCTAAACGACCGGATCGATCAATTTTCACTTTTGCTAAAGATGCATTTGTGCTAAAAGGATCAACCTGTCGGTAACGGACCAGCGGCTAATGAGACCTCCAAAATTGGACGTCGATTTGTTGACTGAAAGAGTCCGACGTCCGATTCTTAAATCCAACGCAATCCTTGGTAATCGCCGTGTGAAAGTGAAGGAGATGTCATGAACGAGCGTTTCGTGTTGCAGGGAAATCTCGCCGTTTTGGATACAGAAACTGGCCTGGTGTGGCAGCGCGCAGCATCCGAAGATCGAATGGTGTGGAAAGATGGTTTTGCTTACGTCGATAAGCTTAACGAGACTGAGTTTGCCGGAGACAGTAGCTGGCGCTATCCATCCAAGGATGAGCTACAGACTCTCATACTTCCCGAAGAACACCGTCAAACTGGACTCTATATCCACCCCCTGTTCGGCAGCCAGCGGAATTGCTGGACATCTACGAGCGCGGAACATCATCGTGCTTGTTATGTGGACTTCTACTACGGCGATGTCTATGTGATCGAAGAAAATTATGCCAATCATTTTGTCCGGGCTGTTCGCACAAAGTGAAGCCATCTCCGGACTTGCTGCAAGCTAACCTGAATGAATCAGACATTGCAAAGCCAAACTTGAGGGTGATTCTTTACCGCCCGGAGATACCTCAAAATACCGGCAATATCGCGAGAACCTGTGCTGCTACTCACATCCCGCTGCACCTGATCGAACCGTTGGGATTCCAATTGAGTGATCGTCATCTGAAGAGGGCCGGGCTTGATTATTGGCCCCATGTACAGTTAAGCATACATTCTGATTATAAGACTTTAAGGAGTGAGATACCGCAAAGCCGATGGGTTTACTTTTCTGCCCACGCTCACCGTTTTTATTATGATTTTGATTTTCGGCCGGGAGACTGCCTGGTATTTGGTTCGGAAGCTCATGGATTGCCGGCGGAGATTCTGCAAGAGGGGCAAGAGAGGATTTTGCAGGTTCCGGTTGACAGGACTTTGGTTAGAAGTCTGAATCTTGCCACGACCGTGGGTATTGTCCTATTCGAAGCTTTGCGTCAATTTGCTTTTAATCATAAGGAATCCAATTTAGAATTGATCCGAAGAAATTCTACTGAGTCGTAAGTCTGAGGCAGCCACCACCACGAAGAGGTGAAGCCACATGAGCGGTCAGGATAAGGATGGTCTAAAGGCGAGAATATACGAGCTATGTCCCGAAATTGAGCAGCTGGGCCTCTACACTATAGTAATCGGTAAAGGACGACGTTATTGAGTGATTTTCTTCGAGAGCAAGGATTGCTCTAAAAAGAGTGCTCCGTTGAGCTCCTTTAAGATCAGGCGTGATGATGGAAGAGTGGATTCAGGTTCATCCAGCCCATCCTGGCAGGGGGATTTGAACCGCGCGTTGGCGGAGGCCAAGAGCAGACTTAAAACGACTGCAGCGGCAAAGCGAGCCGTTGTTAGAAAGCCGCGTTCAATAACATCCCCGAGAAATAAGAGTGGAGTGAAAAAAATTGGCGGACATCGAATGGAAAGGCATCATCTGGAGAGCTGCGTATGGTGACCTGTCGGTTAAAGAATTGTTAACCATTCTGAAGGGCTTCGGTCCCATGGAGACTTTGGAATTTGAAAAGCCCGGGTCATTTCGAGGACAATTAAGCCTTTCTCTCTCTGAAGATGGAACCAAAGAGATCACTCTCTACTATCTCGAGGTCATTGGAGATCAAAGAAAAGGCAAAGGTAGAGAAGGGCTGGCTTGTTTGAAAAAACTGTTCAAGGGCGATCTCTATGTCGAAGATCCCGGTATTATTCGGGTGAAGAATGCTAATCTGGAGAGCCTGCCCTTTTGGATCAAAATGTTCCAGGAAGGCTACATCGATTCATTGGATAGCGAAGAGTGCTCGCTCTCTCCCAAAATGAGCAAAGCTGAAGTTGATAGAATTAAGGCTGAGATTGGATTGGCTCACGAAAGTTGAGACATTAGCCAATGGCGTGAGCATTATTAAGGAGAAATTGTTTGAGTGCTAAGAAAATCAAAGGTTCAAAGAAACTTTTCGAAACAACCGAGGAGATTATAACCTTCTCGCAACGATCAGCCGATTTTGCCCGTGAAAACCCTTACTGGATAATAGCGGCTGTGGGGATGGTGTTGCTGATCCTTGGCACTATCTGGGGGGTGAATAGCTACAATCAAGCCAAGGAAAAGAGGGCGCGTGCGGAGTATGCACAAGTGATCGAGGCGTGGCCCGCAAGTGATTTTGCAGACTTTAAGGAGTGGAATAAACTGGTGGATGAATTGGAGGGCCATATCAGCAAGCACCAGGGAACCCAGTCCGCACTAAATGCGCAGCTCAATCTGGCTCAGGCCTATTTCTGGATGAAACGCTACGACGATTCCATTAGGACCGGCGACCGTCTGCTGGCTGCGACAAAGCCGGGCAATTCGTTGCGCCCTCTGGTTTTGTATCAACTGGCTTTAGCCTATGAAGAAGCAGGTAGAAGCGATGAATCCCTTGCTCAGTGGGAGGCATTGACCACGGAAGGCATGGAGGGGTTGGACAGAGAAATCGGCTGGCATCTGGCAAGGTTGTACGCGGGCAAAAAAGAATACTCCAAAGCAGTCGAGCAATACGAAAGAGCACTGCAAGCCAGCGGCGGTTATCCAGCCGCTCCGATGATTGAAGAAGAGCTTGCGATGGCGAAGCTTAAGGCTGAGCCCGCTTCCAACGATTCACAAAGTTCCGAGAAACAGGACAACAAAGGCTGATGTGGGTTGGTGGGTTCATTCAAGCCAAAGGCAGATATCCGAATGCAGTTTATGTTTTCCCTTGACAGAGTACGCCAAGTTCGCTAACAACAGCCAATCCCAGTTAAAGAGATGAGAAGAC
>JAVEVM010000169.1:0-6725 GCA_034005055.1 Desulforhabdus sp.
CTTTCGCCCTCCGCAGGGTATCGTCAAGGCCGTCGATGGCGTCGATATCTCCATTCAGCGCGGAGAAACGCTTGGGCTTGTCGGGGAAAGCGGCTGTGGCAAATCCACCTTAGGGCGCGTAATTCTTAGGCTTGAAGAGCCCACTTCAGGGCAAATCGTATTTAACGGTGAAGATCTCCTCAGAGTGCCGAGCACCAAATTGCACCGTCTTAGAAAGAAGATGCAAATCATCTTTCAGGATCCCTACTCTTCGTTGAATCCTCGCCAGACCATTGGCCGAACTATCGCAGAAGGACTGGTGATCCATAAGATCGGCACGCCTGCCGAGCGGCGCGAGAAAGTTCAAAATCTAATGGAGATTGTGGGCTTGCGGGCGGATCAGTTGAACAGGTATCCTCATGAGTTCAGTGGCGGACAGCGTCAGCGCATTGGCATTGCAAGAGCGCTCGCTCTGCAGCCCGAGCTCATCATCTGCGACGAGCCCCTTTCTGCTTTGGATGTTTCTATTCAGGCTCAGGTTATCAATCTCCTCGAAGATCTGCAGGAGCAATATGATCTGACTTATTTGTTCATATCTCACGACTTATCCGTCGTTCGCCATATCAGCGATCGAGTGGCAGTGATGTATCTTGGGCAACTGGTTGAACTGGCACCTAAAGATGAGCTTTACAGCCATCCTTACCATCCGTACACTTGTACTCTTCTGCAGGCAGTCCCTGTTCTGGATCCTCATGCCTCAAAGAAAAAGAAGCTCATCAAAAACGGGGCCGATTCGGCCCCTGCTCCCGCTGGATGCAAATTCAGCCCCCATTGTCCACTCAAGCAGCCCGTTTGCATGGAACAGGCGCCAACCTTTAAAGAGATTACTCCCCGCCATTGGGTAAGATGTTCTCTTTCCGCTTAATTCACCAGCACCTGCCATACAAATATGATAATGATCAACAGCGAACCGCCCACCTGCACGGCAGTCGAAAGCCCCCAGCCGGCCAGCCCGCCAAGGCCTGCTTTTAGAGCCGCATTCCAGTTATTGTGCCGGCGATACTCGTGATAAAGAATGCCCAATCCATAGCCAATCAGAGCTCCAAGCAGATTGAGGAATACAAACCCGATCAGCGCTCCCCCAATTCCCCAAAGGATCGACCGACCGCTGGCGCCCAGGCTTTTCGCACCCAGCACGGACATCCAAAGATCCGCGCTGACTGCAATTAAAGCAATTATTGTGATGACAGCAAAGCTAATCGGTCCAACGACCGTGAATTTGGTTGCAAGCGCATACACCAGCGCCGCCAGCCACACGAGTACAGGCCCGGGCATTAGCGGTATGAAGGCCCCGACTAATCCCACCAGCATAAAGAGGATGATCACACCAAGACCGATTGATTCTATCCACATTGCAAATAAGACCCTTTCAAGAAGAATCCGATACGTATAAAAGATATCTACTAATGTGTTCGTCCAAAAGCATTTCCAAAGGACTCGGTTGAGTGATAACAAAAACTCACATTTTACAGATAACACAATCTCAAAGGAGTAGCCCGTGGAAAAGAATCCGTTGCGAGAGGTTCTGATTCAGACATGTACAGACAAAGCTTTTCGCGAAAATCTGCTCAAAAGTCCTGCAGAAACATTGCGCAAAGTTTCAATTGAGGTGCCTGAAGGCATAACGATCAAAGTGCTGCAGAACAGTGATGACCAGCTCTACATCGTGCTTCCGACCAGCCTTGAAGATCAGCCGTCAGCATGGACCCATCGGGATCGCCCCGAACCTGGGGAAGTGTGTGAATCCGAGGGTCTCACTATCAGGTGGACTGACCACGGATTAACTCTTGACGGCCGTATCAACAGTGAAAGCGCTCCAAAGCTGCGACAAGAACTGGAGCGGGCAAACACAAATCTGCTCATCGATTTCACCGGTGTGACCTTCATGGGCTCTGCCGGCTTGGGCGTTCTGTTGGCGACTCACAAGCATCTTGCGGCCAGCCGCAAGGAATTATATCTGTGCAATGTTGCGGCGCCCATTAAAAATATATTCTCGCTCTCAGGGCTCGATTCCTTCTTTAACTTTGTCACTCCGGATCTTGATAACACTTGGTGGATGGCATTTCCCAATATTTAATAGAGCTCATTGGGACCGCTCGGTTCCGCAGAGCCCTACCGGATTTTTCCATCCAGTCACAGAAACAGAGCCAAATCAAGCGCGAGAAGATTGAGAAACCGATCGACCATGCCTAGCATCTTAAAAAGGAAGGGTAAAGCTTCCATGTGATTTGAGGACAAAATGAAACGGCAGAATCGACCAGTCCAATCCCGTCTGAGCTTTGCAGAAGTTAACCGGCAATATCTTAATCTGTTCGATCATGCCTCCGATGGTTATGTGATCACGGATCAGAAGGCCATCATCCTCAAGGCGAACCATGCTGCGGCAAAGATTTTAGGAGTATCTAAAGAGCTTCTGTCAGGTAAGCAGCTCGGTTTGTTCATCGGCAAAGAAGCTGAATCGGCATTTCGGGATCTGCTGCAGCGGCTGACCGAAGCCAATGAGGCACAAGAGTGGAACACGAGCTTGCATCTTTCAGGGGAAAAGCCTTTCCATGTTATTTTCGAAGTCACGCCCGTGAGATGCTCGGACATCGAAAATGTCCTTCTATACTGGCTCATTCGGAGTGTATCGGAGCATAAAATCGCCGGAGAGAAATTGCGGAGAGCGCAAAATGAGCTTAACGCCAAAATAAAAGAGCAAAACGTGGAACTGGCAAAAACCGACCACGAATTAGCGGCCGAAATCGCCGAGCGCGAGCGTGCGGAAAAAAGGATAGGGCGACAAGCTGAATTTCTCAATCACGTTCTGGAATCTCTGTCTCATCCGTTTTATGTCTTGGATGCCACGGATTACACGATCAAGATGGCGAACTCGGCAGCCGCTTTGAACGACCTTGCCGAACCCACAACCTGCTATGCATTGACCCACCGAAGAAGCTTGCCCTGCAACGGCACAGAGCACGCCTGCCCGCTGCAGCTGGTCAAGAAAACCAAGAAACCTGTAATCTTGGAACATATCCATTTCGACAAACAGGGGAACCCAAGAAACGTGGAAGTTCACGGTTACCCCATCTTTGACGAGCGAGGCAACGTCGTACAGATGATCGAGTATTCCCTGGACATTACGGAACGCAAAAGAATGGAACAGGAGCTACGCGATAATGCAGAAAAGATCAAGATGTTCGCGTACGCAGTTTCGCACGATCTCAAGAGTCCGCTGATCGGCATTCATGGCTTGGTGGAGTTGCTGCATAGGCGCTACCAGCATCTGCTGGATGACAAAGGGAAGAAGTATTGCGAACAAATCGTAAAAGCATCCAAGCAGGTTCTGACTCTCATTGAAGAGCTCAACGTTTTCATTAAGAGCAAGGAAATACCTCTCAACTTTGAAATGGTAAATCCAGCAGAAATCTTCCAGACGCTCAGAAATGAATTCAGCCCTCTGCTGGCAAAGCGCAACATAAAATGGTCGGAGCCCCAAGCGGTTTCTCCTCTCAAGGCGGACAAGCTTTCTTTGCTACGGGTCTTTAGAAATTTGATCGATAACGCCCTCAAATACGGCGGCGATCAGCTCAGTGAAATCAAAATCACGCATCGAGATTCAAAAGGATTTCATATCTTTTCCGTATGCGATGACGGGGTGGGGATAGAAAAGAAACATTGTGAATCGATTTTTGGACTATTTCAGCGCAATCACACGTCCAAAGGGGTAGAGGGAACAGGGCTGGGGCTCGCCATTGTGAAAGAATTGACAGCGAAACATGGAGGCGAGGTCTGGGCCGAGCCAAACACCGGCAAAGGGGTGACTTTCTACCTAACTGTTTCAAAAAATCTGTAGCCGCGCCGGCTTCACTTATTGGTTTGCTTGCAGGAAGCTTGCCAGGGTCGCGGGATCTTCCACGCTCAACACCTTGGCATTTCGATCTATTCTGCGCATAAGGCCACGCAGCACTTTCTTCGGACCTACTTCAACAAAATGGTCGTGCCCGGCGTGCAACATCCATTCAACCGATTGCTTCCAGAGTACCGAGCCACACAGCTGATCGATCAGTTTCTGCGGAGCCTCAGCACCGTTTTGCAGGGGCTTGGCATCAACATTGTTGATGATTGGAATTTGTGGATCGAGAAACTGGCAAGCGTGAACAACTGGTTCGAAGCTCTCGCGCGCCAATCGCATACAGCGACTGTGCCACGGCCCGCTCACGTTGAGCTTGACGCATTTCTTGGCTCCGGCCTCAGTACTCAAATCCATTGCGCGATCGACCGTATCGCCCGATCCAGTAATGATGATCTGGTCCGGACAGTTTATATTGGCAACTTCCACATCGCACAACTGACAAATTTCTCTGATTTTCTCCTCTTCAAGATCCATAATTGCAGCCATACTTCCCGGTTCCTGCTGCGCCGCTTGATGCATGAATGCGCCGCGAGCCTTGACAAGCCTTAAGGTATCCTCGAAATCTAGAACACCAGCCGCGAAAAGTGCGCTGTACTCTCCCAGACTGTGGCCGGCGGTGGCAACGGGATGAATTCCATGCAGCTGCAAAATACTGAGGCACGCCAGATTGACGAC
The DNA here is from genome assembly GCA_034005055.1 of Desulforhabdus sp. Taxonomy (GTDB): domain Bacteria; phylum Desulfobacterota; class Syntrophobacteria; order Syntrophobacterales; family Syntrophobacteraceae; genus Desulfoferrobacter. The sequence continues at coordinate 4,613 of JAVEVM010000169.1, forward strand.
TGTGATCGCGGGCTGAACATTTTCCGTGAGGACCAGGACATCCTCCGGTCCCTCAAAACAAAGCCTGGTAATATCCATTTGCAGAATGTCGCTTGCCTGCGTAAAAAGATCTCGAATTTCAATGTAGTTTTCGTAAAACTCACGCCCCATTCCGACATATTGAGATCCCTGCCCAGGAAAAAGAAAAACCCAATTGTTCATCGTCCTTGCTCCCATTGAAATCTTTTGTATAAACGCAAGAAGGACAAGTTTTGGGGTCGCTTTTATTCGTTACTGTTGCTCTTGTCAAGTTAGTTGTACCAATGACAAATTTACGGAAAACAGCGGATTTCAAAGGGGGGTTGTTCCACGCTCCAGCCAGAACAGTCCCTGCCAGAGAGCGTGGAACCGAGAATGGATTGTTGTCTAAGCGGCTGATTGTGTGAGCAACGCCTGAAGTGCCTGTAGTTTATCGGAATATCCGCTCGCATACAATGGCCTGCAGTCTTCCAATCGCGTTTCGTTTTTCAGCAGTTTCGAGGCAAAAACCATACAGGTCGGCTCACCACACTCCTTACAATTGGGCTTGGGCAGATGTCGTAGCACCTCGACCACATTGAGCTTCATTATCTCACCCCCTTTCTCGTGGTCTATGAAAAAATCTCACCCTGTAGCCTCATGAACGGGGAGAAGTCGCGGAACTGACCAAGTTGCTGGAGTGGCGAAATAACCGGAGATAGTCGAAGCAGTACAGTTTGAATAACCTGGATGGAGACACCGTTCAAGCAAAAAGAACCTGTAATTTTGTGGTATCGCTATCGACCATTTATTTGTGTAAGGTTCCTTAACGCTAAATCTTCTTAGAACGATTGCCCATACAAAAAAAATTCCCATCGATGGAAAGTCTTGTTAATATAACGAGCTTTAATGGAATAGATGCTATGGGATCATAGGTGCGGGTTCGATAGGAGAATTACTATGCGACTTAACACAGCCTTTGAGAAATTCTTGACCATTTCCATTGCATTCATGCTGTTTTTTCCCGTGGGTGTATCGGCTGCAGCCGTTCAAGACCCCATGGAAGTCATCCAAAGCGGTACGGAAAAAGCTCTGGAAATTCTGCATGATCGTAGACCAGACGGGAAGCTTAATCTGCGAGGACGACGAGGTGAAATCCTGCAGATCGTAGATCAGTATTTCGATTTCGAAGAAATGGCAAAAAGGTCTTTGGGAGCTGCATGGAGATCCCAGCCGTCTCAGAAGCAGGATGAGTTTGTTAGGCTCTTCAAGGACCTGCTCTTCAACACTTACGTGGACCGGGTTGAAAGCTACACCGCCTCCAACGAGAAAGTAGTCTTTGACGGTCAACGGATAGACGGACAGTATGCTTTGGTGAATACCCGGGTGACCGGATACAAAAACGGCCAAGTGCAAGTCGATTACCGGCTCCGGCTCAGCAGCGGACAATGGAAAGTCTACGACGTGATCATTGCAGGCATAAGCCTTGTGAATAATTATCGAAGTCAGTTCAATTCCATCCTCTCCAGAAACTCCTTTGATGATCTGCTGAAAACGATGGATAGAAAGGTTGCATCCCTGAACAAACGGGCGTGATTCGCACGCACCGGACCCAGCGTGGAGCACTTCAATGACCGTTGGCAGCGAAGGCCATCGCAAACGCCTTCGAGAACGTTTCGAGCGAAGTGGGTTGGACGGATTTCACGATCATGAGTTATTGGAGCTGCTCTTGTCCTATGCGATTCCCCGCAAAGACGTGAAGCCCATTGCTAAAGCTTTATTGGAGGAATTCTCATCTCTTTCCTCAGTGTTTGACGCTCCGGTCCAATCACTTCAAAGGATTCCCGGAATGGGCCAGCAGGCGGCACTGCTCCTTGCAATGATGCCGCGTATGATGGAACGCTATCAGCAGGATAGGTGGCGGCATACTCCCGTGTTTCAATCCACTCAGCAGGCGGTGGCATATCTGTCCACTATTCTTGGAGCAGCCAGAAACGAGCGTTTCTACATGCTCGCCTTAAATAGCCGCAATGCCTTAATAGCCAAAGAAGAGTTACAGAAAGGAAGCGTCAATCGAACGGCGGTTTATCCCCGGCAGGTAGTTGAAACGAGCCTC
>JAVEVM010000170.1:0-6690 GCA_034005055.1 Desulforhabdus sp.
GCGGCCGTCAGCACTTCCCGTGGGTTTTCGCCAATGCCGCTGGCCAGCAGCGCTCTGCAATCGGAATGAAGCCGTACCAGAGCCTGCCACCGTTTGAGGCCGGTTCCCGGTCGGGGCGCTGTTCTTTCTTCTATTAATTGATAGCTCGCTCCGTTTTCGCCCCAAATCTGCAGGTTGACCGCTTCCCCCAGGTGCTGGCTCACCAGAATTCCCTCCCGGCTGGCCACCGCCACATAAGGTCTCGTGTGGTCTTGAGGCAGAATCTTTGAGCAGTTCGTAAGATATCGGCTCAGCTCGGCCGATCGATCCTTCTCCAGGAGGCCCACGGCATCCGCTCGACACCTGGTGCAGTGGCGCATCTGCTGCAAATGCTTTTCAGCCCTCTCGCGAACCGCTCTCAGCATCGCTTTGTCAGGCTCCGGGATATTCTCGAAAGGGGTTTGCGGGTTGGGAAACATGGGCATACAATTGAACAGGTCTGCCCCCAGATCCTTCATTGCCTTCGCCACCTCCTCCACGTGTCGGTCGTTGACTCCGGGTATCACGATGAAATTCACCTTGACCATGATGCCTCTCGCCTTGAGACCTCGAATGGATTCCAGCTGGCGCCTGATCAGAAGCTCAGTCCCCTCCAGGCCGCGATAGATGATTTTCCCATCGCGCACCCAGGCGAAGATTTTCCGACCGATCTCGGGATCAATCGCATTCACGGTAACGGTGACGTGGGAGACGCCTATCCCTGCCAGATCGTCCAGATAGGGAGAGAGGTTCAAGCCATTGGTCGCCAGACAGATCAGCAGGTGTGGGAATTTTTTTCTGGCCAGGCGTAAAGTATCAAGAGTTGCTGCCGGATTGGCAAAAGGATCTCCAGGGCCCGCAATTCCCATTACCGTGATGCGCGGCTCGGCGTGCAGCACCTGTTCCAAATAGCCGATCGCTTGGACCGGCGACAGAACACCGCTGGTCACGCCGGGCCTACTCTCGTTGACGCAATCGTACTTTCGATTGCAGTAATTGCATTTGATGTTGCACCGTGGAGCTACCGGCAAATGTACCCGACCGCACTCTCCTCTGACTTCTGCATTAAAGCAGGGGTGGCGATTCATATCTATCCTGGCATTCATTTCCATATCCTTTACATGTACCCGTATCCCACAGACGAGGCTTCCTGTTTTTTCTCCAAGACCGCATTTACCATGCAATCGAGCAGTCTCTGTGCCCCGCGGTATCCAACGTGGAGTGTTCGATGGCCGCCGAAGCGGTCGTGTATGGGGAATCCGACCCTGATGAGCGGGATATTGAGCCTGCGAGCCAGATGATAGCCTTTGCTGTGGCCGACTATCAGGTCCGCCGAGAGCGCTTCAGCCTCTTCCGCGATTTCGAAGAAGTCCGCCCCTTCGCGGATGGCCGGAAGATCCGGCAGAATATCTCTGGTGACATCCTCGATCGCCTCCCGGAACCGGGCAGTTTTTCCGCCGGTTGCACAGATGACAGGTCTTATGCCGGTTTCGGCCAGAAAGGAGGTGAGACCGATCACCAGGTCCTCTTCGCCGTAGATCAGGGCGTGCTTATCGAAAATGTATTTATGGGCATCCACGTACGCGTCGATCAAACGCCCGCGCTCCGTAGCATGTTTTATGGGTATTTCACAGCCGGCCAAGTTTTTGAGGACTTCAAAGAATGCATCGGTTTCCCGCAGGCCGATCGGTGTCCCTAAACTGCTAAGGGGCACCTGAAAACGATCTTGCAGCAACCGTCCGGCCGTGGAATGGCGGTATAAGGCTCGACCAAGCTCGATGGTCTGCCGGGAGCATCCCATGTCTTTAATTTCAGCAACGGGCGTACCCCCCTGAGGGATCTTTTGGTAATCTTCCAGGGCAGGCCCGTCCAGAGTCTCGGAGATATCCGGCAGGACGACGGCGGGGAGCCCGAAATCAGCACACACTTCCTTGAAGTAGCGAATGTCGGCCGGAGAGACGAAGCCCGGCAGCAGGTTGATTTTGCCCCTGCCTGAACTACTGCCTGAACAGCTGGCCATTTGATCTATCAGGGCAAGGACTGCAGTGTGGAATCCTTCCATGTGAGTGCCCGAGTAGCTCGGAGTTGCCACGTCGACCAGTATCGGCAAACCCTCATCCGCTTGCCCCGCACTCATTTCCCGGCGGAAGGCTCGCATGATCATCGGCACATCGTCGCCAATGGTTTCAGTAAGGCAGGTTGTGGCCACACCGATCAGCCGCGGACCGAATTTCTGTATGACATTCATCAGACCTTGTTTGAGGTTGGCTTCGCCGCCATAAACGGCATGTTTTTCACCGAGTGATGAGGAAGCGATGTCCATCGGTTCGCGAAAGTGGCTGATGATGTAGCGCCGCATGTAGGTGGCGCAGCCCTGGGATCCATGCAGGAAGGGAACAGCCCCTTCGACCCCGCGAAACGCCAGGCATGCACCCAGAGGCTTGCACAATTTGCAGGCATTGGTCGTTGAAACATAAGGAGAACTGCAATCGCTCATCTCATTGTTCCTTTTTTACGCATCTATCGCTGAGCTCTATTGGTCATTCGGAGTTTCTTGTTCGAAATTCGTTGTTCGCTTTCGAGCGGATGTTGCGGTCCTTAGCGATCGGCTTCGTCCTTCGCGGTACAAAGCGCCAGACGGGGCTCATCATAGATGTGCAGACTTCCCGCGCAAAGTTGACCATTCCCACAAAGCCCTCCAGCGGCTCCTTGCGTTCGTGATTGTGGTCGCAGAACCCTACCCCGAGCTTATAGGCAATGGGCCTTTCTTTGACCCCGCCGACAAAGATGTCCACGTCCTTTTCCTTCAAAAAAGAGGAGAGCTCCAACGGGTTGGAGTCGTCCACGATGATGGTTCCGTGATCGGTGATCTCCCGCAGTTCCTGATAGTCCTCTTCGGTTCCGGTTTGGGATCCGACCAGCACCACCTTCACCCCGAGGAGCCGAAAAGCTTTGACCAATGAAAAAGCCTTGAATGCGCCTCCCACATATATGGCGGCTCTTTTGCCGGCCAGGGCCTGTCGAAATTTCTTCAGCTCAGGATTGAGAAAGGAGAGCTCCTCCCTCACCAGCTCCCGAGTGCGAGCCATGATTTCCGGTGATTTGTTCTCAAAGAAGCGCGCCACCGCATATAGCGATTCGGCCATGTCTTCGATGCCGAAATAAGAGACCCGCATGAAGGGAATTCCGAATTTTTCCTGCATCATTTTCGCCAGATCCATGGTGGCTCCGGAACATTGCACCACATTCAAAGCGGCGCCGTGCGCCCGGCGAATATCGTCTACTCGGCCGTCCCCGGTGATATTGGCCACCGTTTCGATTCCCATGCGTCGGAAATATTCGCGGATGATCCAAATTTCTCCGGCCAGGTTGAAATCTCCCAAGATATTGATGCTAAAGGGCGAAATTCCGCTGGCCTCTCCCGTCCCCACCAACTGAAACATCGCCTTGCAGGCGGCGTTGTAGCCGGCCCGTTTGTTGCCTTTAAATCCTTCGGAATGCACGGGGATTACCGGTACTCCCTTTGCTTTGCTCGCTTTCTTGCAGACGGCTGTCAAATCGTCTCCGATGATTCCGACGATGCAGGTGGAATAGACGAAAGCCGCCTTCGGCTGGTGGCGATCGATAAGCTCCACCAGCGCACGAAAAAGTTTTTCTTCACCGCCGAAGATGACGTCCTTTTCCTGCAGATCGGTGGAAAAGCTTAAGCGGTGCAGCTCCGGGCCCGAAGAGAGCGCCCCGCGGATATCCCAGGTGTAAACGGCGCAGCCGATCGGCCCATGCACCAAGTGAAGGGCATCCGCAATGGGATAGAGAACCACGCGAGAGCCGCAGAAAACACAGGCTCTCTGGCTGATTGCCCCGGCGAGGCTGTCGCGGTCGCAGGCCAGCCGATACGGCTGCTCGCCCTTGCGATAAATCTGGTCTTCCCTTTCTTCAAATATTAAGGGTGATTCGGTGCTCATAATGTTTGTCCTATGAAAGTGACGGCAAACAGCGAACGGTGTGAAGGTGCGCAGTGAGCAGAACAACAGTGACTTTTTTCCTTGTTCCCACACTTGCTCTGTTCGTCGTTCCGACCCTCGTTTTAGTCCTCGTTCCCGCGCTCCTGATTCTTTCCTCGGTTCCATTCTCCTGCGTGGGAACGCTCACTGCTCACTCTCTACTACAGCAGAAGCTCTTCCGCCGGCTTGCCCTGCTCAAGAGCGTCCAAGATCCGATCAACGACTCTCTCGTCATTGACGCCTCCGTACCAATACGCCTGCGGATAAACAACCAGTACCGGCCCCTGTTCGCAGTATTTGAGACAGCCGGTGCTGGAGACCATAGCATCCAGGCCCCTGTCGACGATTTCCTCTTCGATGTAGGGGATAAAATTGAGTGAATTCTTCTTCATGCATTTTCCCTTCGCTTCGGTTCCGCGAAAGCTGCAGCATACAAAGATATGGTGTTGAGGCTTGGGCATTTTACTTCTCCTTGTTTGATGTTCGATATTCGTTTTTTCCCCATCATGTAGCTCCGTATGCCTTCCCACGCAGGAGCGCGGGAAGGAGGCGACACTCCTGCTTCATCCTTAATCCTTTCCTCTACATGACCAGTTCGAAGCTTTCTTCCGGTGCATCCCGATCCATGCGGTCCAAAAGAGCGTTCAGAATCTTCTCCAGAAGCCTCATTCCTCCCCTGTATCCCACCGTCGAGAAATAACTGTGGCCGACTCTGTCCAGGATCGGAAATCCAAACCTCACCAGGGGAATGTCTTCGTCTCTCGCGATATATTTGAGGTAGGTATTCCCGATCAGAAGATCGACCGGCTCGTTTTTGACCCACTGGTGAAACAGCAGCATGTCTGCGCCGCCCCGGACGTTGACTTCATGGGGAACTTCAGCAGTGATTTGTTTGATCCTCTGCTCGAACTTTTTCCCCGGCGTGCCCGTAATGATGTGAATGGGCCACATATCAATGGAAACCAGAAACTGGGTGAGAGAGATCAATTGATCGGGATCGCCCACCAGTCCGACCTTCTTGCCGTAGAAGTACTGGTGCATGTCCGTGATGATATCGACGAGCCGCCCCCTTTCGATATTGATCGATTCGGGTACGTTCACCCCGGCCGCCTTTCTCAGGGCGTCCACGAAAAGATCTGTCTGTATGAGTCCTATGGGTAGATCGAGGATCTCGCAATGCACTTTGCATTTGGCATCCAAGGCCCGCGCCGCGGGTCCCGAGGCGAGGCGTCCCAACGCAATGGTGGCCAGGCAGTCACCGGCCTTTATCAGCTCTTCAATGGTGACGCCCCCATTCGGAAACATGCTGTATTTGCCCGTTTGCGGCCCATTCAGGACATTGGAGGTGTCGGGAAACAAGGTGGTTCGAGCCCCCATCTCATCCGCCATGCGCTTGATCTCCTGCATGTCGGAAGGCTCCACGTAGCCCGGAATGAGGTTCACCCGGTTCTCTTTATGCCCGGTTGACTGTGCGAAATAGTCCACCATGGCTTTGGTCATATTGGCAAAGCCGGTTACATGCGAGCCCACATAGCTCGGGGTGTTGGCGTGGATGACATATTTTCCGGTCGGCACTTTGCCGTCGTCTTTGGCCTTTGCAGTGATCTGCAGGATATCGTCGCCGATGGTCTCCGACAGACAGGTGGTGTGAACGGCAATGACATCGGGCTCATAGATGGTGAATATGTTTTCAATAGCCTGCACCAGGTTGGCCTGCCCGCCGAACACCGAAGCCCCTTCGGTGAAGGAGCTGGTGCCGGCCATAACCGGCTCCTTATAGTGCCTTGTCAGAGTGCTCCTGTGGTAAGCGCAGCATCCCTGCGAGCCGTGGCTGTGAGGCAAACAATTGTGTATACCCAGCGCCGCATACATGGCGCCTATCGGCTGGCAGGTCTTGGCCGGGTTAACGGTCAAGGCACTGCGCTCGGTGATCTCCTTTGGCGTATGTCGTAGCAACATCGCGCGCTCCTTTTCCTGAAATTATTCCCAGGCGTACTTTGCCGCCAGCTCGGGGTTTTTCTGCCAGGGGGGCTTGATATGGCTCCAGACTTTGCTGTTAACCATCCGATCGATTTCGCGGTAGAAATTAACGGCGCCCCGGAAACCGGCGTAAGGACCGCCAGAATCGTAGCTATGCAGCTGCTTCATGGGAATTCCACCTTTTTGGATGGCGTACTTTTCTTTAATTCCGGCGCAGAAGACCGCGGGCTTATAGATTTCGACAAGCATTTCGGTTTCATGCTGACTGATGTCATCGATGACCATCCTGCCGTTTTCCATCTCCGCCATCATTCCCGCGTAATCCTTGAAGCTGACCCCTTCTTGCTGCAGCCTTTTGATTTCACCTGCCGACTTGCGCGGTCGGAATCGCTCCGGATCGGGATGCACCTCCAGCTCTTCGATGTTTCGGCTGTCGGCGTCGACTTTGATGCTCGGCAGTACCTTCCGGCCTTCGTAGTCGTCACGGTGAGCAAATTCGTAGCCGGCTGAAATCGTCTCCATCCCTATTTCCTTGAACAGCTCCTGGTAATGATGGGCGCGGGAGCCGCCCACGAAGAGCATTGCCAGCTTGCCTTCACACCTTGGCCGCACTTCCAGGCTAACCTTCTCGACGGCAGGCATTTCCCGGGCAATGACCGCCTCGATTTTGGCGCTAAGCTCCTGATCC
>JAVEVM010000171.1:0-6688 GCA_034005055.1 Desulforhabdus sp.
GTTCATTGATAACCTTTATTGCTTTCATCATTTTCATTTCAGGCACGGCTTTGCACAAGTCATTGAAATACAGTTTACTTTTCTTTTGGCTCTTGACATAATCTAAAACCTTTTGTTTTTCTTCCTCACTCATGACAAGCTCCTTTTATATTTATGGATTCATGTAACCGGGATATTGGGTCCGCTACATCCAGAAGGTCAAAAAGTGAATTCATTCACGTTGATTGTCTAGCGCGCCCGGAAGTCTTTGTCAATAGAAAAGTCCTTGAGAATCAGGGTAGATCTGCATCGAGATAACAGGGTGGCCACTTGCCAATCAAGAGCACCTTGACACCTTTTTCACGCATTGTTAAGTATCTTCTACCATTGCTCGGGTCGACACATGGAACAAACTGAACCATTTAAACAGGATGATACTATGACGATGCAGGCCAGTGAACAGGATACTCAACTAAAAGATTACATAAGGTATTTGAAAGAGAGGATATTCTTTGAGCCTCAGTCGGCCACCTTCCACTACAATCTGGGACTTGCTTATACTCGCAAAGGGGCGACCGATGATGCCATCTCAGAATTCAAGCAGGCTCTGGAGTGCGACCCGAATCTCGCTCAAGCCCATGTGAACCTGGGTGGATTGTATTTTCAGAAAGGGGAATTGGATCGGTGCATCGAAGCCAATCGGAAAGCGCTTCAACTCGACCCCAATCTGCCTATGGCGCACAGCAATCTTGGCTTCGCCTATCTGCAGAAGAATGATTACTTCAACGCCATAGAATCAAGCAAGCGTGCCGTGGCTTCCATGCCCGATTTTCTACCGGCTTTCAATACACTAGCGGTTGCCTACTTGCAAACGGACCAAATCGAGCTTAGTATCGAAGCCTCCAAAAAAATACTCGATCTCAACGATACCTTTGCCCCTGCCCACTACAACTTGGCGGTCGCTTACCGCATGACAGGCGATCACCAAATGGCAAAAGAACATTACGACCAAGCCATCGCCCTTGGCTATCCGGTTGACCCGGAAGCAAAAGCCGAATGGGAGGATCTGACATAATCTCAACAGCAGAAGTGAAGAGGTGTTTTGAATGCAAGTAGCCAAGGATATGGCTGTCATTGTCGAATACACCGTCCGCCTGGAGGACGGTTCATTTGTTAAAGGTGAAAACGGACCCGTTTCGCTCAATTTCATTGTCGATTACAATGAGATCCTCCCCTCTTTGGAGCGAAGGCTTCTGGGACTCAAAGAAGGTGAGCAGGCCTCTTTTGTAATTCCCGCACAAGAGGCCTTTGGTGAGTACGATTCGTTCCAGGTCCGTACAAGAAGCTTCGATGACTTCCCCGAAGGCCGAAGCCTTGCAGTCGGGAAATGGGTAGTAGCGACCAATCCAGAAACCCAAGCGCAGTACAGCTACTATGTTAAAGAAAAGAAAGAGGAAACGATAATCCTTGACTTCAACCACCCTCTGGCCGGAAAGGATCTGTACTATGACGTCAAGATCATCCGTATCCGACCGGCTTCAATTGAAGAAATCAAAGATCTGCGCCCGTGTGAAGGAGCGGAACGTCAAGAAGACCCTGATATATCTCCATCGGCCTGTTCCTGATGCGGCAAGATGCGATTGAGGATTCCGAACATATGCAGGATTGACGAATCTGGCGTGTCAGGGAGTTCTGCGGGTTAACCGCTCATCCTCTTTTTGAAAAAGCTGCAAAAATCAAGAATGGTTGCGGCCCGCGCTTCTCCGCGCAACAAGCCCACACACAACTCGAACAACTCTTTTTGTGTCACTTCCGAGGGACCGATTTGAGGATTGGCCTGGTAGAATTCTTTCAAAAGAGCATGGGCGTTCATGGAAACGGGACTGAACAGCCGCTCGCGCGGATCCTTGGGCTCCTGAAAAGGATTCCACTTGTCGTAGCCCATCCGCAGTATACGCTCCCGACCCCGCTTCGACATGGTATCAAAAATGGCTTTCTTCTTCCTTTCAGCTTCCTTTTCGTCATCTATCATTTTATTCGCCTTTTTCTCGTTTACCCGCTTTGAATCGGTCAGTCCCAGAACAGTTTGAGCCGAATTTTCTTGAATTCTCTGGTGCTAAAATGAATTGCATAATCATGCAGATGTATGCCATCGGCAAGCTTATCGGCAACCCTGCCGCATTCTTCCGTGTTTCGGCCGTGCACCATGGCGTAAAGATTGTACGGCCAGACCGCATGAGCAGGACGATGATAACAATGGCTCACTTCCGGATGTGAAGCAACGATCCGCCCACACTCGTCTATCCGGCCTTCCGGACAGCTCCAAACCACCATGCCGTTGGCACCGAATCCCACCTGCCGATGGTTTAGCACCGCAGCAAAGCGACGCATGTATCCACGTTCGAGCCAGTGAGAAATGAGGCGCAAAAGTTCACCTTCTGCCATTTCGAGCTCGTCCGCCCATCGTTTGAATGGTCTTTCCACCAGCGGCAAGTCTTCTTGAACGCAACGCACGACTCGAATGTTCCCCGCCGAGGGCTCAAAAGAATCCTTCGCTTCCACCCTTGGCAGCTCCATCGGCTCGTCGTTAGGCGCTGCCTCACCTTCCTCCAAAACATCCAGAACAACCGCCAGCTTGTACTTCTTCAATGCCGGCAGAATGAGGGTCGGCCACCCGCCTGCGGACTGCGACAGAGCATCTACTGTTTGCTGCAGAGACTCTCCAGGCGGGACCGCGATGGTGTACCAGATATTGAAGGCGCCGGGCCGCAAGTAGTTGTGACTTACCCCGGGGTATCGATTTATTTCGGCAACGGCTTTCTCAAGTGCCTCTTCCGGCACCGCCATGGCAACAAGACTACTGCGATACCCCAATGCGCCGGTATTGAAAATTGCACTTATCTGCCTCAGCAATCCATCCTCTTTCAGTGCCTCGATGCGCGTGCGAACCTCGCGCGAATCAATCTCCAGCCCCTCCGCCAGCGCGTCATAAGGTCTGGGCACCATGGGGAACGAACGCTGTATGCGATCGAGAATCATTCGGTTGATGGTATCCAAACTGAGCTCCATATCACACCCATCCTGAGCAGCTCTGCTAACAGTCTCCAGACAACAGCACTGCATTTTTGGACTTGGGCTTGCGCAAAGACCCCGCAAAAAGGAACAGCTTAATGGAACTGAATCCTTTCTCCATACTTGAATTTTCGCTCAAAATAGGAACGATAGTCTAAACATGTATCACAACGGGCATTATTTTTCTCAAGATTTAAACAGTATTTTCACTTTCGGCTTTCTAACGCTTAAGGCCAACATCCTTCAGAGAGGGCCGGCATTCCCGATTTTCTTGTTTGTCCTGGAAGATCGCTCGTGCTATGTGTCAGGGATCTCTTCATCAGTGGAAAGGAATTTCATTCATGCTCCCTCTTTTAGCCATGCGGCTTTTAATCGACACACCCGACGGATTGCTGCCGCTGACATCGAAACGCGCGCGACTCCCGCTTCCCGGCAGTTCGAGAAGCAAAACGCCTTCTCTTTCATATGGGCCCTACCTCGGCGCGATCTCTCAGTTCCTATCCAAAGATTCATTCCAGACCTTGCGGACCGTCTTGTCTCGCCACCTTCACCGTACCGTCTCCCTGCACGAAATCAAGCGCGTCGAACTGATAAGTGAGAAACATGGCGCGCTTTATCATGTAATCAGGTTGAATGTACACTTGGCCGAAAAACTGTCCTCATTTGCGGTAAATGTTGCAGTACAGCCTGAGCAGCACGCCTTTTTGGAGAATGAATACGATCTGCTCGGCAAGTTGACTCGAAACTTCGATCGCGCATTTTTGCCGATTCCCTATCTGAAGGGCGAGATTGATTACCATGACGAGCAAAATGGTCGCATGCCCCTGAAGCTTTTTGTCGCGGAATGGTTTGAAGATTATCACGAATTTCATCTTTCATCTCATAATGCTGCGCCGATTCCTGCCATAAGCGTGTGGGATTCAGGATCGACCTGCAGCCGCTTGGGAAGAGTGCAGTCTCTATCGCTTTACAGTCGGGCTGCCGCCATTTTGACATATTACCTGGACGGAAGCTCGTTTCAGCAGATCTATCCCTGGCACCACGCTGCGGGCGACTTTGTCGTGAAGCGCAGCGGTGCGGACATCGATCTGCGACTGATTACCGTGCGCGACTATCGCTGCCTGCTTTCCCCCGGGCAGTCTTACAAAGATTTATGGATTGCCATCGTCCATTTTTTTCTCAACCTCTCTTTGCGCATGCGATTGGATCGATTTGACGGCACCGGTGAACTGGCATGGGCGGCTCCCGACTGCTTGCGTGGAATCCTGACCGGTTTTCTTCATTCGTGGGCTGAAAAGGCTCCAGGCTATCCTCATCTGCCTTCGAGCAGTGAAGTACTGGAGGTTTTGCGCTCCTTCAATGCGCAAGAGTGGCTTCCGTTGGCTCGGCTGGTTGTGGAAGACGGCTTGGTGGAAGCTGACGAGATCGAGTTTCTGGAACCGCGCTTAAAAGATCACGTCGCCGCAATTACTGAAGCGGTGCATGAAGACATCTCAACTGTCCGGTAGAAAAACAAAATCGCTCAATCAGATGATATCGAGAACACAAAGGGATACAAGGGGTTGATGAATTGACGCTGCCTTCGTTCACAGCACTTCTGGTCATCTGTTGCGGGGTGGCCTTCGGCGGTTACCTGGGCTCCCATATGCGCCTTCCCGTGGTGCCTCTCTACGCCCACTCACTCGGCGCCGACACGGTACAGATAGGTCTTATTAATTCGGCTTTCCTTTGCATGGCGGGAGTTTTGTCACTGCCCCTGGGCATTCTTTCAGACCGCATCGGTCGAAAGCTGCTGGCAGCTGTCGGGCTGCTCATCCTCGCCCTCACATCATTTCTGCTCTATTTCAGCCGGAGCCCCGCCCAGCTGGTATGGATCTTCGTTTTGTTCGGTGTCGGTCTGGCCGCTTTCGGTCCTACAATGATGTCACTGGTGGCAGACATTTCCCCTGTCACCCATTTGGGAAGATCCTATGGCTGGTATACGACATCGCTTTATTCGTCCATGACGCTTGGCCCCGCCATCGGCGGCTTAATGGCCCAGAGATTGGGCTTTCGAAGCGTCTTTTTGGTATCCGCAATTCTGATCATGGCTGTGTTCGGACTGCTCGTTTTATTGCTGCCGCGTTCACGAATCCTGCTCGCCAGCAAGAAAGATCAAAAGAAACAGCCGGCCGGAACGGCAACCGCACTGATCCATAACCGTCCGCTGCTCGGCTGCTGGCTCGCAACTTTGGGCGGATGCTTCGGCCTCGGCATGTTTGTTACTTTCTTGCCCCTGCACGCTCAAAATCAAGGATTGAACGTGGCACAAATCGGCATGGTGTTTTTCGTCCAGGGACTGGCAAATGCCGTTTCCAGGATCCCCTTTGGTCACTTGAGTGACAAAGTCCGTAACCGGAAAAACCTTGTCTTCTTGGGCTTCATTGGCTTTGCTGCCTGCATGGCCGGGTTTGGATTAGCATTAAATTTAGCAGGCTTCCTGCTGTTCTCAATTGGATACGGAGCCAGTATGGGGCTGGCCTTTACCTCGGTGGGAGCTCTAATAGCGGAAGCGGTGCCGCCAAGCGCACGCGGCCTTGCGATGGGCGGCTACAACACCTGCATCTATTTTGGCATGATGCTCAGTTCGGCGGCTATGGGACCCGTTATTCGAGCAACCGGCTTCGCCAATGGGTTCTTTATTACAGGCATAGTTAATTTTAGCCTAATCGGCTTTTTTTACTTGCTCATGAGAGACTTCTCGCCTTTTCGCAGCGAACCAACGACTCATCCTTGAACAAACTGACCATTCCTTGTACACCGAAATCCTCAAAATTATGGCGTGTTTTTTGAATATCTCGTGTACGGACAACACAAAACTGATTTTAGGAAGTGTAGTCTTCAGACTCGAAGCGTCTTGAGATCACACACGTTGGAAAACCCGTTATATGGAATTGGAGGTTTTAACAGGTAAATATGACAACAACATTAAGCGTCGACATCGGCAGTCCAATTCCCCTTGGAACACACAAACGGGACGGCGGTATTAATTTCGCCCTGTTCAGCCGCCATGCAACCAGAGTTTGGTTGGAGCTGTTCGCTGGCCCGGAGGAGACGACACCTTCAGCAATTTTGGAACTGGACCCCTCAATTCACCACACGGGCGATATTTGGCACATCAGGGTAAAAGGCATCGCCGAAGGACAGCTCTATGCATTTCGCGCTCACGGCCCGTATCGGCCGCAGCAGGGGCACCGCTTCAACCGAAACATACTGTTGCTCGATCCGTATGCCATGGCACTACAAGGAACCAGTCGTTGGGATTTCAAAAAGGCGCGAGGGTATAATTTGAGGTCGAGCCTCAAAGATCTTTCCTACTCGAAGGAGGATAATGCAGGCCACAGCCCCAAATGCTTGATCGTTGATGGCGGATTCGACTGGCAGGGTGACCGCCCCCTTAAACTGCACTGGTCTGATACCATTATCTATGAAACCCACGTGCGTGGTTTGACCATTCATCCCCCGTCGGCGTTCAACCATCCGGGGACTTTCTTGGGAGTGATCGAAAAGATCCCGTATTTCAAACAGCTCGGCGCAACCGCACTGGAGCTCATGCCGGTTCAAGAATTCAACCAAGATGAGCTGGAACGGCTGAATC
>JAVEVM010000172.1:0-6673 GCA_034005055.1 Desulforhabdus sp.
GCGGCGATTAAAGTAGTTACGTTCGCATCCAGAATCGTCAAAGTCGCCCGCTCATAGCCTGCGTCGAGAGCCGCTCGTGGCGTTTTCCCCAATCGCAGCTCCTCCCGGATGCGCTCGTAGATCAACACATTGGCATCAACAGCCATGCCGATGGTGAGAGCGATACCGGCAATGCCCGGCAGTGTTAAGGTCGCTCCGAACGCGGCAAGCCCGGCAAGAACCAAAGCGATGTTCAGGAACAGGGCAAAGTCTGCAATCACACCTGCAAACTTGTAATAGACAATCATAAAAACAACCACTCCAAGACACCCGATCAGTGAAGCCAGGAACCCTTTGTGAATTGAGTCCTGCCCCAACGAAGGGCCTACGGTGCGCTCCTCCAGCACGACAACGGGAGCGGGCAGCGCTCCTGCCCGCAGCACAATGGCTAAATCGCGCGCTTCCTCCATGCTGAAAGATCCGGTGATGCTGGCTCTTCCGCCGCTGATCTTTTCCTGAATGACAGGCGCGGAGTAAACAATACCATCCAAAACAATGGCCAACCGTTTCTTGACGTTGGCTTCGGTGATGCGCTCAAACAGGCGCCCGCCCTGAGGATCGAATTCCAGCGAAACATAAGGGGTATTGTACTGTTGATCGATGCTGACCTGGGCATTGGTAATGTATTCGCCGGTCATGAGAGTTCGCTCTTTCAGGGCGATTTCGCTCTCTGTAGTTCTGCCGGTTGTAGAATCGAGGCTCTTCATGGGATAGATCTTGACCCCTGCCGGCATTTTACCCGCCTTGACCTGATCGGGGGCTACCTCTTCGGCCACCAGCTTGAACTCCAACAATGCGGTCTTGCCGATTATAGCCACCGCCCTTTGGGGATCCTTGATGCCAGGCAGCTGCACCAGGATGCGATCTTCGCCCTCAGGGCGGATATCCGGCTCGGTTACACCAAATTGGTCGATTCGATTGCGGATGGTTTCCAACGCCTGCGCGATGGCCAGTTTGCGTATATTGCGCACTTCGTGCTCGCCCATAGCGAGCAGCAAGGTCATCCCGATCGCACCTGCTTCGGCGGTCTTCCATTCTAAAGTGGGAAAATCTTTATCAATCAGTTTCCTGAGCTCTTCCTGCTTGGCGCCGGCAGGCAACTGTACCTCGACGTCCCAGGAACCGACCTTGTTGACGGAGGTGAACGCAATGCGATTGTTTCTCATCGTTTCTTTGAGATCTTCGACGATTCGTTCAGCCGTTCCTTCGACCGCCTTGTCCGCCTGGACTTCAAGAATTAAGTGCATTCCCCCTTGGAGATCCAATCCCAGATTTATCTTCTTGTTGGGAAAGATCTTGCCCAATCCCTCAGGCAAATTGGAGCTCAAGGATGGAACCAGGTAAAAGAGCGCAGCGACTATGACCACACCGACCAAGATTGCCCGCCATTTCAAGCTTTTCAAACTGACTCCTTCCCTCAACAAAGGAAGGGCACATCAGCTATAACCCTGTTGTGCCCCAGCCTTACCGACCAAAACTATGAATGTGACAGTCTATTCGCTGACCTCGCCTCTGGCCAGCAGTGCCGCGATGTAACCGCGCTGAACCTTGACTCTCACCTTTTCCGCTATTTCCAGCGTCACCGCCGTATCGGTTATGCCGACAACTTTTCCCTGCAAACCGCCTTGAGTCACCACCGTATCCCCTTTTTGCAGGCCAGACAGCATGGATCTGTGCTCTTTTTGTTTCTTTTGCTGAGGCCGAATCAAGAGAAAGTAGAAGATGACTACCATCAATAAGAGCGGTACAAAGGCGGCGAATCCGCCTCCAGCTTGGCCACTGCCACCCTGCCCTGCCGTTCCCATAGCATGAGCTACACTCAACAAATCCATTTACTCCTCCCTGAAATGTCATACAGACTGAATAATCGGTTCAACCCATTTTCTCGATCCAGAGCAGCAAGAAGAGCTAGCCTTTGATCTGGATTTTATCTCACCAACGACAAAACAAGATAGTATTTAAACGATATTTCAGACAAATTGTCAACGATCTAAAATCAATTTTAGATCGTCTTGCCGGCCAATCATGCTGATCCTTGACTTATTTCCCCAATTGAGGTTTGATCTGCCCGCATAAATCATCTGCCCATCACCAAGGAGGATCGATGGAAACCAAAATGTGGCCCGTTGCGCTGGCTGTCTGCTGTGCGCTCATGGGATCACTCGCACAATTGTTGTTTAAATTGGGATCGGCATCCGTCCAGCTCGACCTGTGGACATGGATAACAAATTATCGGGTCCTTGGGGGAATGACTCTCTACGGCATTTCCGCAGTGCTTTTTATCGTAGCCCTCAAATACGGCAATCTATCCGTACTCTACCCTGTCATAGCTACGAGCTATGTATGGGTCGCCCTTATTTCATTCAAGATTTTGAATGAGCCCCTTTCTGCACCAAAATGGCTCGGTATTGCGCTCATCCTGGGCGGCGTCATGCTCATTGTGAGGAACTGAGGGAAATGAAGCTCAGTATCGTCATTCCCGCCTACAATGAGAGAGACTTCATCGAGGAGCTGATTAACCGAGTGCGCAAGGTTCACCTCGATGGCGTAATCAAAGAGATCATAGTTGTTGACGATTGCTCCACGGACGGAACCCGTGAATTGTTACAACAGATGATCAAAGCACACGCGCAAGCCGTTGCTGAAGACCATGCGAACGTTGGCAAGCATGAATCTCCAGGTGTGGATCTCAGAATTCTTTTTCAAAGCAAGAATCAAGGCAAAGGCGCTGCCCTGAAGCGCGGATTCGAAGAAGCCACCGGTGCCGTTGTAATCGTTCAGGATGCAGATCTTGAGTACGATCCGCAAGACTACCCAAGGTTGTTGGAGCCGATTCAAAGAGGTGTAGCAGATGTGGTATACGGGTCACGATTTCTGGGAGGACCTCACCGGGTCTTCTATTTCTGGCATTACCTGGGCAACAGGCTGCTCACCCTCCTGTCCAATATGTTCACTAACCTGAATTTGACCGATATGGAAACGTGTTACAAAGTTTTCCGCAAGGAAGTATTGCAGGGTATCAGCCTTAGACAGAAACGGTTCGGCTTTGAGCCGGAAGTCACTGCCAAGATCGCCAAGAACAACTGGCGGATCTATGAAGTGCCCATTGCCTATTACGGACGAACTTATGCCGAGGGCAAGAAAATAGGCTGGAAAGACGGTTTCAAGGCGATCTGGTGTATTTTCCGCTATAATCTGTTTTCTTGATAGGATCACGCAGACCTTCCTCAATATTCATCTCGATTTGGAATCAACGAATTTGGTCGAGCAGTAACGCAGCGCAATCCCATGCTCCATTTTGAGGAAACTCCGCCCATGGACGTAGCAAGACATCTTCAAGAGAATCGGTGCGGCAAAAGAGGATATGGCAGGTGGGCCGTTACGATTCGGTTTCTTACGAGCGTGATACGCGATCTGTACGCAGCATTTCGGTGCAGCCTTAGAATTAGATCGGCTCAAAAGAAGGCCCCCCGGCAGGACAATTTCCAAATAGGCTTCGACGGCTACCCCTTCTTGGAGCCCTTAACCGGAGTGGGCTGGTACGCGTTTCACCTGCTGGAAGATTTTGCCAACAGGGAAGGTGTATTAGTGAATCTCTACACACATACGCTCATTCCCGAAGACAAGGCTCCCGGCTTCATTGTCAAGTTTGAGCACCTGAAGAACCTGCATTTTAGGTATTACCCGATCCCATCCAACATTTTTCTGAGCTCCAAGTTCTGGTTTCTTTTCGGAGCTTGTTTTTTGACTCCCTTGTTCATCGCCCTGGATCAAAATGACATCTTCTTCTCCCCCAACTTTGTCACTCCGCGCTTATTCAGGGTGACAGGCAGAAAGGTGATCACCGTTCATGATTGCACTTTCGCATTTTTTCCGGAGCTCGTTCGAAAAGAGACCTTGAATCATTTACGGCGGTATTTGCCCAATGAAATTAAAACGGCTGGCAAGATCATTGCCGTTTCTAATCAGACCAAGCGCGACATCGAGAAAATTTTCACCGTCGCACCGGAAAAAGTGAAAGTCGTATACAACGGCAATTCGTTAAAAGAATCAGCGCCCCGAGCCATCTCCAATAAGCCGTATCTGCTGTTCGTGGGAACCTTGGAACCGCGCAAGAACATCCTTTCGATCCTCGATGCATTCGAGCGCGTCCGGAACAAAGGCATCTTCTTCCATCTCTATCTGATCGGTAAAGTCGGATGGAGCAGTAGCAAAATCTTGGAAAAGATAGCATCTCATCCTTTTTCTGCAGATATCTCCAGATTGTCTTATGTCGATTCCGAAAGCATTGTCTCTTTCTACAGGGAAGCTTTCTGCCTCCTTTTTCCATCCCTTTATGAAGGCTTCGGTCTGCCGGTGGTTGAAGCCATGAGCATGGGATGCCCGGTCATTGCAACCGCCCTCGCCTCGATTCCAGAAGTTGGTGGAGATGCTTGCCTTTACGTGAAGCAAGATCCCGAATCGATCGCTGAAGGAATTGTTAAGCTTTACGAAGACGAGGAATTGAGGAGAGCTCTTGGCGCTAAAGGTTTGCAGCAGGCCCGCAAATTCAGCTGGAAAACCTGTGCGGATGAAACTCTTGAGGTGCTCAAAGAGGCTGCCCGAAGTTGAGCTTCAGCCCCCATCGTTTCCAGACACTCTGCCCCCCGCCTCGTTCTCAAACTCTGTTTGGGAACGCACTTGGGCGGCAAGCTCAGTTTGCTGTTATGCATGCACGCTTGCAGACTCCGTGCTATAATGAAGTCAACCAAAAGGAAATTATCCCACACTGAAAATTTATATCAGAAATGAAACTATGACATTCACCATTGAATACGAGCAAGAGGACGATGGACGTTGGCTGGCTGAAGTATTGGAGCTTCCAGGGGTTCTTGCCTACGGAAAGACATCTCACGAGGCCGTTAGTAAAGTACAGGCATTGGCGCTTCGTGTTCTTGCTGACAGACTTGAGCACGGGGAGGTTCCATCTGATATGCTCGATATCAAGTTTGCTGCAGCATGAGTGAATGGCCTTCCAAAAAAGCAAGACGAGCTCTTGCCGCCTTGCATCGTATCGGCTGGCAGATCAAACGTTCATCCGGTTCACATCGCACACTCTCTTGTTCTGGCTGGTCGGATTTTGTCTTTTCATTTTATGACAATGAAGAGCTTGGCCGACATGTGCTATCACGCATTGCACGTCGAACAGGGCTCAAGCCAAAAGACCTATAGCTTTCCAGCAGAAAATGTGGATTTCTAGTTCCCACGCTCCTGCGTGGGAACCATGCGCTGCTAAAACGGCTTCCAACCCGAACGGGCCTGACCCTCCCCCCAAAGATGGAGTACGCATTCACATGCAGGTGCGTTCTCCTACGAGGCGAGCTCAGGTAGGTTCTTATAGAGATCAAGCGCTTCCGGGTTGGCAAGTGCGTCCTTGTTTTTGACTTCCTGATTATGAATCACTTTACGCACTGCCAGTTCCACTTTCTTGCCGCTGATCGTGTAAGGAATATCGTTGACCGCAATGATTTTACCGGGGACATGGCGGGGCGTAGTGTTTTGTCTAATCATGGTCTTGATTCGCTTCAGAAGCTCTTCCGTCAGCTCTTGCCCTTCCCGAAGCTTAACAAAGAGGATCACCCGTACATCGTTATCCCAGTCTTGCCCCACCACAAGGCTGTCCAGTACCTCAGGAATATTCTCCACCTGACGGTAAATCTCTGCCGTACCGATTCTGACTCCTCCCGGGTTGAGAGTCGCATCGGAGCGCCCATAAATGATTACCCCACCATGCCGGGTAATCTCGATGTAGTCGCCATGGCTCCAAACCTCCGGCCAGACCTCAAAGTATGCGCTTCGGTATTTCCGACCGTCCGGATCATTCCAGAAATAAATGGGCATTGAAGGAGCGGCTGCAGTGCAAACCAGCTCCCCTTTTTCTTCCGTGACCGGTTTCCCCTCATCGTCAAAAGCCTGCACTTTCATGCCGAGGCCTCGACACTGCAGCTCACCGGCGTAAACCGCTCCGATCGGATTGCCCAGGGCAAAGCAGGAAATGATATCGGTGCCGCCTGAGATGGATGAAAGCACCAGCTCTTCTTTGATATCCCGGTAGACATACTCGAAGCTCTCGATGGAGAGGGGGGAGCCGGTGGACAAGATCGCCTTCAGCGGGGTCAGGTCGTACGACTCCTTCGGCCTCACGCCGGCTTTTTCGACTGCGGCCAGGTACTTGGCGCTGGTCCCGAATATGGTCACCTTTTCATCTTGGGCCATTTGCCACAGTGCACCCGGGCGTGGAAAAAAAGGCGAGCCGTCAAACAGCATCAATCGGGCTCCCAACGTCAACGAACTGACCAGCCAGTTCCACATCATCCAACCGCAGGTGGTGAAGTAGAAAATGGTGTCTTCGCGCTTCACATCCGCGTGCAGTTTGAGCTCTTTGATATGCTGGATCAGCGTTCCAGCCGCACCATGTACAATACACTTGGGAACGCCGGTAGTGCCTGAGGAGTACATGATATAGACAGGATGATCTGCAGGGAGCTGCTCAAAATCAATTTCGAGATTGTCCTCATTCGAAAGAAAATCCCGGAACAAGACCCCATTTGGAACTTTTTGGGGATCCGGCTCCGAGCTAGTATAAGGAACCACT
>JAVEVM010000173.1:0-6640 GCA_034005055.1 Desulforhabdus sp.
ATCAGCTCATCTGCGCTCTTCTTCGGTTGTCTTTCGGCTTCTAGTTGGTAAGCGCCTTCTTTAAAAAACTCAGTTGCAGCAGCATCCAGGGCAATGAAGATATCTTGGCCAGGCTTGTAACTCGCTGCTTCGATGGCCTGTATCAGTGCCTCCATGGCTTCTTCGTTGGAGCTCAAGTTGGGAGCGAACCCTCCCTCGTCGCCAACCGAAGTATTGAGACCCTTTGCTTTCAAGACTTTTTTCAGGTGATGGAAAGTCTCGGCGCCCATCCGCAGGGCTTCCTTGAAAGATCCGGCTCCCGCCGGCACAATCATGAATTCCTGGATATCTACATTGTTATCCGCATGTGCCCCCCCGTTCAACACGTTCATCATGGGCACCGGCAGGGTGCAAGCGGCTACGCCTCCCAGGTAGCGAAAGAGAGGAAGGTCGGCCTCGATTGCGGCAGCTTTGGCCGCCGCCATGCTCACCGAAAGGATCGCATTGGCTCCCAGCTTGCCTTTGTTCTCGGTGCCGTCAAGGCCAATGAGCAATCGGTCCAGCGCGACTTGATCGCGAACGTCGAAGCCTATGATTTCCGGAGCGATAATATCGTTCACATTGCTGACCGCCTGCGTCACTCCTTTGCCCAAGTAACGGCTTGAATCACCGTCGCGCAGCTCCAAAGCTTCCCTGGAGCCTGTCGAAGCACCGGAAGGCACGGCGGCACTGCCTTTGAAGCCGGTATCGAGAAAAACATCCGTCTCCAAGGTCGGGTTTCCCCGCGAATCCAAAATTTCCCTGGCACGCACTGAAATGATCTCACTCATTTGCTCTTACCTCCTTTGTCGGGTTGCATCGAAAGTGCTTCAAAACTGACTCCTATTTGCCGCGCTCACCCACCGAAATGTAACCAGTTGCTTCCGGGATTGAGGAACCATATTGACCCTTCGTGCTCGCTGCCATTAGAATAGTGCCGTCCGAAAAACGGGCACTTTTCCTAAGTCTCGATGTTAACTGGGATACCCTGAGCAGTGACAGATGAAAGCGCGTGCTTTAGGGTTTCCAGATGAGATGCAGAATAGAGTTTTTGTGGTTTTTAATCAATCTGAAAGAAAGGAAAGTATATGGGAGCGGTTCTGACTGCAAGCGATTTACGCAAAGGATTGAAGTTGGAAATAGACGGAGAGCCATACCTGGTGGTTGATTTCGAATTTTCCAAACCGGGCAAGGGACAGGCGCTTTACCGCTGCCGATTGAAAAACATGATAACCGGAGCACAATTCGACCGCACTTATCGCTCCGGGGATAAATTCAATGCCGCAGACATGGAAGAGCAATCCATGGAATTCCTGTACAAGGATGGCAACCGCTACACTTTCATGAACACCAGCAGCTACGAGCAGATCGAGCTCACCGAGGAAAATGTCGGAGACGCCATTAATTATCTGACAGAGAACCTGGTCGTCGATATGCTCCTGTTCCAGGGGCGACCGATCGGGATTAGCCTGCCCAATTTTGTAGAGCTTAAGGTTATTCGGGCCGATCCCGGGATAAAGGGCGACACCGCAGCCGGAGCCACCAAACCGGTTACCCTGGAAACCGGTTTCGTTATCCAGGTCCCGCTCTTTATCGAAGAGGGCGAAGTCCTCAGGGTGGACACGCGGACCGGGAGCTATGTAGAAAGGGTCAAGTCTTCTTAATGCTGGAAGAGCGCGAAATTCTGACCGCTAAAAAACCTACCCTTCTATTGCGCAGCTCGATCATGAGGGCGATTCGATTTTTTTTTGAGCATGAAGGATTTTTGGAGGTTCAGACTCCTGTACGAACGCCGGCGCCCGCTCCTGAGCCCCATATCGATGCAATACCTGCAGATGGCTGGTTCTTGAGCACCAGCCCCGAGCTCTACATGAAGCGCTTGTTAGCCGCAGGTTACGAAAAGATTTTTCAACTGGCTCCCTGTTTCCGCCGTGGAGAGCGCGGCAGATTACACCATCCGGAATTTTGCCTGTTGGAATGGTACCGACTGGGAAGCGATTACCAGACTCTGAAGCGGGATTGTCTGGATCTTTTGCGGCACATCTCTCAGGCCGTCAACGGCTCTTTAAAGGCAAGATATCAGGGTAGCAGCCTGGATCTCGAAAGCGGCTGTCAGCACATCACGGTTCGCGAAGCCTTTCTGCATTTCGCCGGGTGGGATCCCATTTCGAGCGCCGATCCGGACCGATTCGACTTGGACCTGGTGGAAAAAGTTGAACCCCGTCTCGGTTTCCCCATGCCCTGCATCTTATCCGATTATCCGCCATTTCAGGCAGCTCTGGCCCGCCTCAAGCCAGGTGATCCGACCGTGGCCGAACGTTTTGAACTTTATTGGGCAGGTATCGAGCTCGCCAACGGTTTCAGCGAGCTCACCGACTCACGAGAACAGCGCGAGCGCTTTTTGCAGGCCATGGAAGCACGCAGTCGCCAGGGACGCACGGTTTACCCGATTGCAGAGAGTTTTTTGGCAAGCATCGAGCATCTGCCACCCTGTACAGGTATCGCCCTTGGTGTAGATCGGCTGATGATGATATTTGCGGACGCCGTTCAATTGGATCAAGTAGTGGCTTTCCCCCCAGACATGGCATAATCTGAAAAAACCAAATTTCAGAGGCAATCCGAAAATATCTATTGGCTGGGAGCTCGTTAGGCAAATTCCGGTCTCTAGGCCGTTTTTGCGACCACCACCCGGTCGCGGCCTGCCGATTTGGCACGATATAAGGCCGTATCGGCATCTTTCAACAGGGCTCCGGAGCTCGCATGATGTTCTGTAAGACCAGCCAGCCCAACAGAGATCATTATGCCAGCCAGCGGCTTCCCTTGGTACTGCAGGTGAAGCTCCTTGATTTTTTCCCGCAAGTGCTCAGCGCGCTGCTCTGCGGCCTCCAGAGAAGCACCCGGCAGAATGAGCACAAATTCCTCGCCACCGTACCGGCAGGCAATATCCTCCTCGCGAATGTGAGATTTAAGAAAGGAGCCCACCTGCGTCAGCAGCAGATCACCCGCCTCATGACCGTAAGTATCGTTGAACTGTTTGAAGTGATCCACATCGAGCATAATTATCGCGAGCGGCATATCGTGCCGCCTAGCCCAGGAAATCTCCCGCAGCAGTGATTCCTCCATGAAGCGGCGGTTGAACAGGCCGGTGAGCGGGTCGCGGATCGATTGCAGTCGAAGTGTCTCCCTCAGATTAAGATTCGCCAGCGCCAGTCCGATATGGTCGGTCACAGCCGTTGCGAGCCTTTCCCTGGAGCTCATTAGACGTATTTCCGAGTCCGCACTTTGCTCTGCAGGATCACCGGCGGACTGCATCAAGTGAAATAATCCGACCACCTCACCTCGCGCAATCATGGGAATGCAGAGGTAGCCGACAGGCGAAGAATAACAGCTCAAATGTCCGCACAACAACCCGCCTCCTCGCATCTCCACAACATGCGCCTTGCCCCTGCGCAGAGCCCAGCAATCCTGATGGCTGAAGTCTTTCTTCTCGTTCTGGGTACTTCCCCAAGTCGCCACGACATTAAATACACCTTGCGTTTCGCCCAGAATAGCCAGAAATCCTGAATGAATCGGAAACAGCTTTGTGGCAAAATGGCCGATGGTTGCATATATCTCTTGTGATGTGTTGCACACCTGAAGGACATCGAGCATCTCATTGAGCTGATATAACTCGAAGCTATGCTGCTCGAGCTCCTTATTGGAGCGCCTTAAGGCCTCCTCGGTTCTCTTGCGCTCGGTGATATCCAAAAATGATGCCACGCTCTTCATGGTAGAAGGAATTGTGGCAATTGTCACATAGACCACCCTTGGCTCGCCTTGTCGGTTCTTAAAACATGCTTCATAATTCCTTGGAGCTGCATGCGGATCTATTCTTCGCAAGCGGTGGTACTCCCTCATCCATTTCAAATCGTTTTCAGCAAAAAACTCGGTCCAACTTCTCCTTCCTTCTATTTCTTCCTTGGAATAGCCGGATAGCTTTACAAATTCGGTATTTGCCAGTGAGATCAAAGTGTCTTCTTCGATGATTACCGTTGCGTTTCCCGTATTTTCGAAGATCGCCCGGTACTGATTCTGCGATTCCTCCAATGCCTCCAGCGCGCGACGCCGCTCGGAGATCTCCTCGTGCAGCTGCGCGTTGGATTTTTCTAAAGCATTCAACGCCCGTTTGAGATCGGCAAGATTCCTTGCCACACAAACGCTGCCGACCAATCTATCATCATTGTCCAACAGCAAGCTAATCGAGACTTCGATGGGAAGAATGGAGCCGTCTTTTTTCTTCATATTGATTTCGTAGTTCTTGATAGAGCCGGATGCGCGCAATTTTACCAGCATCGCACGTAGCTCCCCGGTGTTCGCATACAAATCAAAGCTCGATTTTCCTTTTAGCTCCTCGAAAGTAAATCCGAAGATCTCCTCAGCCATTCTATTCCACTTGATGAATCTGCCTTTGCGGTCCACAATGCCGATGGCGTCGGGCGAATTCTCCAAGACATTTTCAAGATAATCCCTTTCGAGGTAGTGCCGCTTATCCGTCGCCTGCAGCTCTTCAACGCGGCGACGAAGTACCGCCAGCTCCTCAATCAGCTGCGCTTTTGTTCCGGCCCTGGTTTTCATCCGATGCTCCATTCCTCAATTCATTGAACTGCCAGATCATTGGTCGAATGCTGGAAGTGAGCCAAAAACGAAACAACCGTTATGCTTGCTAATTCCTGAAGAAAACACACGTGCGAAACCTCTGTTGACCAAATCGGCAAATTAGATTATCGCCTTTATCCAAAAGAGCAATCTTCAATAGCAAGAAAGAGGGAACATATGCTTCGCAAATCATTGGCTCTCAAAATATTCGAAGCTTTTTCCACGCAAAGATGGAATGACAAACTGCGCCCGGTTGAGCTGACCGAAATGGATAAGCACGCCCACAAGATGATCATCGCCTACTGCCTTGGCAGATACGAGCAGCAGGATGGAAGAGAAGTCGATTGGCAAAAGGTAATTGAAGGTGGAATTTTCGAGCTCTTGCGTCGCGTCATCACCTCCGACATAAAGTCTCCGGTGTATCGAAAAATAAGGCTCTCCCATCCCGAAGTTTTCAAGGAATTCAACAACTGGGTTTACCATCAACTACTAACCTTCGTTGAAGGTTTAGCGGTCTCTCTAAAGGAAAACTTGAAAGAGTACCTGTTCGCCACCGATGAGCACGAGGACCACAACACCAAAATACTGGAAGCGGCGCATATTTTTTCCAGCTTCTGGGAATTTCAGATTCTACGGCAAACTCACCCGGACGGCTACCAGATGAGAGAAATCAATAAAAGCATGCACAATAACATCGAGCCTTATCTGGATCTCACCGGAATGCGCCGCATCATTTGCAAAGAGAAGGTATCCGATTTTGTGGACCTGTGCGGTCAGTTGCGATTTCAAATCCGGTGGGGGCAAATCCCCAGGGTGCCCAGGACTTCCGTTCTCGGCCATATGCTCCTGGTGGCTATATTTGCCTATCTTTTTTCGCAAGAGGTTGAGGCATGCCCGAAACGTATTTATAATAATTTTTTTGGAGCTCTATTCCACGATCTGCCCGAAGTCGTAACCAGGGACATTCTCTCCCCGGTAAAAAGATCAGTGGAAGGCATGCCCCGCGTTATCAGCATCATTGAAGAAGAACTTGCCGAAGAAGAAATCTTCCCTCTCCTGGAAGAAAGCTGGAAAAGCGAAATAAAATATTTTACCAAAGATGAATTCAGCAGCAGAGTGCGCATCTCCGGTGAGATTGTCGATGTGACCAGCGAAGAGATAAACGCAAAATACAACCAGGATGATTTCGACCCAATCGATGGAGAATTTATCCGCATGGCGGACGATCTAGCGGCTTACCTGGAGGCATATGTCTCCGCATACTCCGGCATGGGCTCGAGACAGATGGAAGATGCGATGAAGAACCTGGAAGAAAGATACAAGGGAAAGACCGTCGCAGGCATTGCGATAGGATCCCTTTATGCCGATTTCAGATAGCGCTGCCCTCATCATGCGCCGTAAAAAGCCATGCTCGCAAAGGTAACAAAGGAGCCTTGCTGGTCCACTATCGCATGGCTATGCTGCAGAAGTCTGCCATATGCTTTGGTCTCAAGGATCTTTGCGAGTACATAAAGCGGACCCAGTCCGCAGATTCGCCTTCTATTTTGCTCGCGCCGTAAGATGTCGATGAAGTTTTGAGAATCGCAGCTCTCCATAGCTTTCAGTAAGTCCAGGTCAGCCGCCGTGTGCTGCTGCAAAGTTGCCCGATCGGGTTGAAAGTGGTCCCCATAGCGCGGACCGATGTGTGCCAGATCGACACTTGCGATGAAACCGACACGGCTTTGGCCGGAAGTGGCGAGATCCGCGACAATTGCTGCTATCTCGTTGAGGTATTCGCTATCGGATTGGCAGTCTTCCAGAGACAGCGAGCAAAGTAGAGGTACAATGCGAGCTTGCGGCTGGCTGAATGCCAGAAACACGGCTTGAAATTCTATGGTGTGCTCTCTGTGGTGATTATACTCACTGGCTCTGAGGTCGCGTGGTGCTCGCCTGATCTGCTCGTCGCAGAATTCGTGGGCGTTGTGCACGATCCCGATAGGCGTCTCGA
>JAVEVM010000174.1:0-6559 GCA_034005055.1 Desulforhabdus sp.
CACCAAAGTCCACGTGACACCCTCTGCAGCCCCTACCAGGGTGGCGATTACAGAGCCGTTGGAGCCGACCAAAGTCTTTGGTCGGGCACAAATTCTGAAGCCGATCTATGGATGGCTGGTGGTGATCGAAGGCCGGCAGCAGTGGAAGCAGTTTATTGTTTCCCAGGAGGAAGGCCGCTACATCATTGGGAGTGCGGAGGATAGCGGGTTTGTTCTGGACGACCAGGATGTGGAGCTGCATCATGCAAGCCTGCGCCTGAAGGAGGGCACGCTGCAGTTGACGGATTTGGACACAACCGGTGGGACGCTGGTAAAAGGGCAGGAGATCTCCAGGGTTGAGCTGCAGGATGGCGATGAGATCAAAATTGGATCGGCTGTGCTCAGATTTCGCAAACTGTAGATAATAAAATGTTGACATTTCAAGCTCTTGGCCGGAGCGACCGGGGACGCGTCCGGCAGGTAAACGAAGATGCATTTCTCATAGAGCATTTGCTCCAAGATGCGGACGCAAGCGGCCCTGGTATTCTGGCAATTGTTGCGGATGGGGTAGGCGGCCATGCTCAGGGCGAGCTAGCCAGCAGTGAGAGTGTCCGAATTATTCGCGATGAAATCCTCGACCGCTCGTTTGCAGACGGGCCACAAGTGCTCAAAAATGCCGTCGAACAAGCCCACCGACACCTGCTCAAGCTCGCCATGACGCAACAAGAGCTTGTTGGCATGGGGACCACGTGCACCGTCGCCTGGATTGGAAATTCTCAAGCTTACGTTGCCCAGGTGGGAGATAGCCGAGCTTACCTGGTCAGAAACGGCGTTGCCGTCCAGATCACCGAGGATCAAACTCTGGTCCAAAAGCTCATGAAAGAAGGAGTTATCACCAGGCAGGAAGCGGCCCAGCACCCGCAGAAAAATATGATACTGCAGGCGCTGGGTATATCTGAAAACCTGCAGGTGGAATTGTTTCACCTTCCCTTGAAGCAAGACGATACGATCCTGCTTTGCACGGACGGTTTGCACAACCTGGTCAAGGATTCCGAGATTTCGCAGCTGGCAGCCGATCATTCGCTCCACGACGCTTTGTCAAACCTGATCAATCTGGCAAATGAAAGAGGGGGCTTCGACAACATCACCGCAGTCGTCGTCAGGGAGGGCTCAAGGGGGGGCGATCAGTCGAAAAGAGAGACCAATAAATTTCGGGGCAGGCCGTTCCCTGCCGACACAAAAGAGGCGGAGCTCGCCGGAAGAGACCGCTTCGGCACCTATTTGGCAGCTTTTCTGGCGGTTCTGGCGGGAGTCGCTTTCTTCATCTTGTGGCGGCACTTCAATTGACAGAACGCTCATTGCCTGAGCATCGCAGAGCCGAGATCGAGACCGTCGCTTGCCGCCTGCAAGGCCGGAGAGCCAGCCTGCAGGGAGAAATCGTCTTTAGCCGGATCTTGGAATTGCGGATCTTCAAACATGTTGTGGCTTGATTTGCTAATGCCCCTGGAGCTCTTTCGGTTTTTATGAAACAGGTTGTAATCGGCCGAAATTTTCTCTGAACTTCTCACTCCTATGCCGTTTGCTGCAAATATATTATTGAAAGCTTCGGCGGTCGAACCCCACTCTACCAGGAGAGCGGTCCCTTTATTGCGATAAAAGGTATTGTGATTTACAGCGACATTGCTTTTTTTGGTGATGTGGATGCCGTTTTTCGAGTTGTTGAAAATCTCATTGTAGAGGACTTTGCCGGTGCTGCCGTAAAAAAGCAGTCCAGTGTAGTTGGCGGATATCCGATTTCGAACCAGTTCCACGTTGGACTTTCCGGTAATATAAACGCCTGCCGATCGGGCCTGTTCAATTCGGTTGCCTTCGATCAGCACAGACGAAGAGCTAATGTAAATAAGATTGCTGGCGGGGTTTTTCCCTCCACCGACTGTCAGGCCTTGCAGGGTGATAGCATCGGAATCGATGATTTCGATCAATCCCTTGCTGCCGCCTTGCCCATGGATTTCAATCAATTTTTCGCCCGATTCAAGAAGTGGCTTGAGAGAAATACCCTTTTTCCGTTTAATGATAAAGCGTTCCCGGTAGCGACCAGGCTCAACGATAATCGTGTCTCCCTCCAGGGCATTGTCAATCGCGGCTTGGATTGTGGTGGCCTGGCCGCTGCCGTCAGGGTTGACAAAGTAGGTGGCGCTGCTGCTTGAGGAGGGTAAGAACAACAACCAGCAACCGCACACAAAAACAATGCAAATCAGGGCTGCCTTTGGCAAATCGCTGCTCCTTGTGCGCATATTTTGAGTGGCAATGCTACCAACGGGGGTATCGCGGGGTCAAGGAGATTATAGACAGGCTGGAAATTTCACCTGCTGTTGAAAGAGGAGAGTGCTTTACTGCCGATCCTTCAGGCGATCTGTGCGACCAGGGCTCTGCTGAAAAATATCGTTGCGTTGAGCTTGCTCGACTGGTACAAAATCCCGTAAAGGGAGCCAGATGAATAAGTTGTGCTGCCCAACATCAAAAGAACACATACTGAGTGGGCCTGAATGGAAAAGATAGTCATATCGGTACTGGGCTATGACCGGCCGGGTATTGTTGCTGCGGTGAGTAGATTGCTTTTTGAGCACGAGTGTAACATCGAAGATGTAAGCCAGACCATTCTTCAGACTGAATTCGCCGGAGTATTTGTCGCTTCTCTGCCCGAACAACTGCAAGAGCAGGATCTCCTTTCCAGTCTTCAGACTGAGCTCGGGAAAATGGGGCTTTCCGTACACCTGAAAAAGCTGACTCCGCCGGGCGAGTGGTCGACTCCTGAAAGCGAGCCTTTTGTCATCACCACCATCGGCCCCGATCGACTTGGGCTGGTCGCCGGCATGACCGATGTCATGTACGGTTTCGGCATTAATATCACCAACTTGAAGGCGGTCTTTCGCGGGGGCGAAGACCCTTTGAACAATGTCATGATCTACGAAGTGAACGTTCCGGTTGCGACAGACCAGCGGGCGTTCCGAGCAGCGCTTCAGGAGCGCGCGAAAGAGCTCGATCTCGATGTCAGCCTGCAACACCGGGACATCTTTGAAGCGATTCACAGGGTTTGACCAGCTAGCCTGGCTCGAAGGCTTATAAAGCCGCGGAAAGCATAAGAGACAAATCGGAGATGTTGAATGAGCCAACCAGATCAATTTAATGTCCCGTTTGTCGAGTCGGTGCTCCATCCAACCGACTTCTCTCCGGAAAGTGAAAAGGCTTTCGCCCACGCGCTTATTGTCGCCCGAGAAATCGCCTTCGATCGTCCAGCCAGGCTGACCATCCTGCACGTTGGGAAAGAATATCGGGGAGGCGACGAATGGATGAAGTTCCCGCCGGTACGCTCAACTTTGCAGCGCTGGGGGATTCTGGAAAAAGACACGCCCCGCTCGGCTGTATTTGAGGAGCTTGGAATCGAGGTCAAGAAAGTCAACCTGCCGAGTCGTGATCCGTTGTCTACCATCCTGGATTACCTCGATGAAGATTCAACCGATTTGATTGTGCTCGCCACCCGGGGCAGGAAGGGATTGCCGCGATGGCTCAGACCGTCGTTTGCAGAGCGGCTGGCCCACCAATCCAAAACGATGACTCTGTTCGTTCCAAAAGCATCGAGGGGCTTTGTTTCCATTGAGAATGGGCGCATATCCATGCGGCGCATACTGGTTCCGGTCGATCACCGGCCTTCTCCGCGGGCAGCAGTTGACTATGCAGCCCAGGCTGCCACCATGACCGATGAGCCACATCTGCATATCATATTGATTCACATCGGCAACTCGGACGAATTTCCCACCATTGCCATCCCGGATGTACCCAATTGCTCCTGGCAAAAAGTGCAGCGTCGGGGAGATGTGGTCGACGAGATCATTCGGGCGGCTGAAGAGCACGATGTCGACATGATTTCAATGGCAACCGAGGGCCCGGAAGGAATCCTGAACGCATTACGGGGCAGCGTGACAGAGCAGGTTTTGCGTCGTGCAGCGTGCCCTCTGCTCGCCGTGCCGGCTATTCGCGAATGCACGCAGCGCCAATCCAGGTTTACCTTCGATCAAAAGGAGCGCACCCTGATCGAGGATTATTCAATGCAGCTAAACCTGAAGCGGGCCTACGAAACGCTCGGTATCTCCTCTGATGCCACGTGGGAAGAGGTAAAGAAGGCGTACCGGGAGAAAGTGGCAAAATGCCATCCGGACAAGGTCAGCCATCTGAGTGAAGAGCTGCAGGAAAAAGCCAGAGAGCTCACTTTGGATCTTAACAATGCCTGCAAGTTGATAAAACAGAATAAAACGGCTGACCCGGGCTGAGCAAAGTTTTTAGGCGCGGTGCAAGTCATGCTCTAATAAAGCTACGGATTTTCCCCCTACAAGTACTCTCGCCAACAAATGAATCCCGTTTTTTTGAGACCGGCTAAAATAACAAGTTTGACAAGAAGCATTGAAGTCGGCTCTTGGAGCACTATATTGTAGCCTAACGAGCAAAAGCGGCTGAGGGGTGAGTCTGCAGGCTGGCCCGGATCTCTCCCCGTTCCTAAGCTCTTCTCCTAGAGTCAAATGGAAACATTCTCCTGCGCATTCATCAACGGCTGGCACCCGGATAACGCGCTGGTGCATCTCAGTGGCCTCACTGCACCGGCAGCCGGCCTGTACGGCTCTCATCGTTTGGATCGGTTCCTCAGGAGGGCGCCATGATAGAAGACCTTTGGTACAAGAATACCGTGATTTACAGTCTCGACCTCGAGACCTTTATGGATGCCAACGGCGACGGAGTGGGAGATTTCGACGGACTCATGCGCCGCCTGGATTACCTGCACTGGCTAGGTGTTGGCGCAGTCTGGCTTGCTCCTTTCCATCCGACCCCGAACCGGGACAACGGCTACGACATTTCCGACTTCTACGGGGTGGACCCTCGCCATGGGTCGAGTGGCGATTTTGTCGAATTCATACATCATGCAAACAAGCGCGGTATCAAGGTACTGATGGACCTGGTGGTAAACCACACCTCAGATGAGCACCCATGGTTTCAGGCCGCACGCAAAGACAAGGACTCTCCGTACCGCGACTGGTATGTCTGGTCCAAGAAGCGCCCTCCGGACTGGAAAGAAGGGGTGGTTTTCCCGGGAGTGCAGCACGCGACCTGGACCCGTGACGAGAAAGCAAATGCCTACTACTACCATCGGTTTTATGAGTTTCAGCCGGATCTCAATATGGACAACCCGGCGGTACGCATTGAAATCCGACGCATCATGGGCTACTGGCTGCAATTAGGAGTGGCGGGATTTCGGGTGGATGCGGTGCCGTTCCTCATAGAGAATGCAGCGCCTGGCGAGGAGCAGGGAGTCCAGCGGTTTGATTACCTTAGGGAGATGCGCCAGTTCCTTCAGTGGCGTGTCGGCAATGCGATCCTGCTGGGTGAGGCCAATGTGCTTCCAAAAGAGAACCGTAAGTACTTCGGCGGCAACGGCGGTGACGGGATCCATATGATGTTCAACTTCTTCGTGAACCAGCACCTCTTCTATGCTCTCGCAACGGCCGAGGTGCGTCCCCTGATCCAGGCCATCCGCGCCACGCAAAATATCCCCTCTACGGCGCAGTGGGCTCA
Source organism: Desulforhabdus sp. (assembly GCA_034005055.1). Lineage (GTDB taxonomy): Bacteria > Desulfobacterota > Syntrophobacteria > Syntrophobacterales > Syntrophobacteraceae > Desulfoferrobacter. The sequence continues at coordinate 5,602 of JAVEVM010000174.1, forward strand.
GTTCCTGCGCAATCATGATGAATTGGACCTGGGGCGGCTGACCGAGGAGCAGCGTGAGAAGGTGTTTGCACGATTCGGCCCGGAGGAGCGCATGCAGCTCTACCATCGTGGAATTCGACGCCGGCTGGCCTCGATGCTGGGCGACCGCCGTCACATCGAACTGGCGTACAGCGCTATGTTTTCCCTGCCGGGTACGCCGGTTATTCGCTACGGGGACGAGCTCGGCATGGGGGACGATCTGCAGCTCAAAGAGCGAGAATCGGTGCGCACCCCGATGCAATGGGCAGATGAGCGGCAAGGGGGGTTCTCCACAGCTGAAAAAACAGTGCATCCCCTCGTCGATCACGGGGTTTGGGATTATCGGCATGTGAATGTGGAGGGCCAGCGTCGCAATCCGAGCTCGCTGCTCAACTGGACGGCAAGAATGATCCGGCTGCGCAAGGAGTGCCCCGAGATCGGGTGGGGAAGCTACCGAATTCTTAACACCGGCCAGCCTTGTGTGCTTGCCCTGCGATACGACTGGCGGGGCAACTCGGTGCTCGTGGTGCATAATTTCGATGAAAAGCCTCACGAGGCCCGGATCGATCCACAGGTTGAGATGGGAGGGATACTTGCCAATCTGATAGAAGAGGAAGAATCCCATGCTGACGACGACGGCAAGCATCGGATCCCGTTGGAAGCTTACGGATATCGCTGGTATCGGGTAGGCGGGCTCAACTATGCTATTTACAGGGAAAAAGCATGAGGATCTTTCGGGAACAACTGTGAAATCAGTCTATCTTAATGTGGAACGGGTCGTGATCGGTCGTCGTGAATCAAGCTTTCTCGTTCCCACGCTTACCTTAATCAGGTTAAAAGGCGCAAAAGAATCCAACCGATGAGCCTGGGAGCAACCGGGTCGGTGCACATACGCACATGCGAGATGGCTCGAGAAAAGGGATGCCGCACTTTGCACAGC
>JAVEVM010000175.1:0-6554 GCA_034005055.1 Desulforhabdus sp.
ACCTTTTCTATCAGGAGTTTCTTGATTCGGTCAGGGCATTCGGCAGAGTTTTTGAGACCGGCTTGCTTCCGCTTTTCAATTTCAAGGCCAAAAAGCCTTTTAACGACATGGACTTGGCGCCTCAAGTCATAAAGAAGGGCAAGCTCGCCCTTTTGCCCCACAGAATCAAGGGGCGCAAACAGGTCGCTCAAATCTTCGAAAGGTTTGAGGCTCGGCGGACGAATCAGGAAGCCGACAATAAATAGCTATTGAAAGCCACAAGCGCATGAAAAGAAGTGTAGCCTATTATCAGGGTTGTTCGCTGGAGGGGTTGGCGGTTGAATACGATCTCTCAACGCGGGCGGTCTGCGAGGCCCTCGACATAGAACTGGTGGAAATCCCGGATTGGAGCTGCTGCGGCTCCACGCCCGCACATTCCTATGATCCCCTGCTATCGGCGGCCCTTGCCGGACGCAATCTGGCTATCGCCGAAAAACTGAGATGCGAGACGGTCATGACTCCGTGCCCCGGTTGTCTCAAGTCCCTCAAGGGGGCTTTGCTGACCTACCATGATACGAAAGATCACGATGCGTTCATGGAGCTTCTGGCGATGCCTTTTGCCGGTCAAGTCAAAGCTGTTTCGCTCCTGCAGCTGCTCTACGAGGAGGTCGGGCCGGATCTCATTGGGCAACGGGTGCTCTTTCCATTGACCGGTCTGGTCCTTGCGCCATACTACGGCTGCCTGCTGACGAGGCCTGCCGGCTTTGCTCAGTTCGACGACCCGGAAAACCCCTTATCCATGGATGCCTTGCTCAAAGCCGTCGGGGCAACGGTTGTCGACTTTCCCTACAAGACCGAGTGCTGCGGAGCCACCTACGGGGTCACCCGAAATGCGATTGTTGGAAAGCTAGCCGGTCGAATTCTTGATATGGCCGCAAGCCTCGGTGCACAGGCCCTTGCCGTGGCCTGCCCGTTATGTCAGCAAAACCTCGATCTGCGCCAATCTCAGGTTGACCGCTACTGGAAGCGCCGGTTCGGCATCCCCGTGCTCTATATCACTCAGCTGCTCGGCCTGGCCTTTGGCATCGATTCCCGACGGCTTGGCTTGGACAAGCTGTTTGTCGATGCAGCTTTCATCACCCGGACCCTGCATGCTCCCACCGAAGAAGTGAAGGCTTTTCAAGGGAATTGAGGAACGACGTATGCGCATTGGAGTATTTGTCTGTCAATGTGGAACCAATATTGCCGGTACCGTAGATACTGAAGCTGTTGCGCGCGACGCTCTAAGGCATCCGGAAGTGGTCTATGCGACAAGTTATATGTATACCTGCTCCGAGCCCGGGCAGCAGCAAATTCAACGCGCCATCGAAGAGCAAGATCTGCAGGGCGTGGTGGTGGCCGCCTGCTCGCCGCGGATGCACGAGCCTACCTTTCGCCGCGCCGTGGAAAAGGCCGGTTTGAATCGATACATGTTCGAGATGGCGAATATCCGCGAGCATGTTTCGTGGATCAGCAACGATCGAGCCGCCAATACCCTCAAGGCCGCCGACCTGGTGCAAATGGCGGTCGCCAAGCTGCGCTTCAATCATCCGCTGTTTTCCTCACAGGTTCCAATCAACAAAAGAGTCATGGTGATCGGCGGCGGAGTGGCCGGCATCCAGGCGGCCCTGGACTGCGCGGACGGCGGCCTGGAAGTGGTGATGGTCGAGCGCCAGCCTTCCATTGGCGGCAAGATGGCGAAGCTTGATAAAACCTTCCCGACTGTCGACTGCTCATCGTGCATCCTTGGCCCTAAAATGGTGGATGTCGTGCAGAAAGAAAACATCCGCTTGTACGCCGGCAGCGAAGTTGAATCGGTTTCGGGCTACATCGGCAACTTCACCGTGCAAATTCGGAAAAAGACGACCTACGTAGATTGGAGCCTTTGCACCGGCTGTGGCCTGTGCATGGAAAAATGCCCATCCAGGAAAGTGCCCGATCATTTCAATGAAGACCTTGGCAATACGCGCGCCATAAGCATTCCATTTCCGCAGGCCATCCCCAAAAAGGCCGCAATCGATAAAGAATATTGTCGTCAGTTCAGCAAAGGTAAATGCGGGGTCTGCAAGAAGATCTGTCCGGTTGGCGCCATCGACTTCGACATGGAGGATGAATTCATCAGCGAAGAGGTCGGGGCCGTCATCGTTGCCACCGGTTTTGATCTGTTCGATCACTCGGTCTATGGCGAGTACGGCGGCGGGAGATTCCCGGATGTCATCTCCGGCCTGCAATATGAGCGCATCCTGAGCGCCTCAGGCCCTTTTGGAGGCCATATCCAGCGCCCCTCGGACGGCAGGGAGCCGAAAAATATCGTGTTCATCGCCTGCGTCGGGTCGCGCGATGCTTCCGTAGGCCGGCCCTACTGTTCGGGCGTCTGCTGCATGTATATTGCCAAACAGGCCATTTTGACCCGAGATCACCTGCCCGATGCCAACTGTTACGTGTTTTACATGGACATCCGCTCTCCCGGTAAGAATTACGATGAGTTCGTCCGGCGGGCTCAGGAGGAATATGGAGTGCACTACATTCGCGGCCGAGTGGGCAAGATCTATCCCAAAAACGATCACCTGATCGTTCAGGGCGCCGATACCCTGCTGGGAGCGCAGGTGGAGGTCGAAGCTGATCTGGTGGTATTGGCGACCGGTATCGAGGCAGCCGCCGGCGCAAAAGAGCTGGCCGAGAAATTGCGCATTTCCTACGACCTGCACGGTTTCTACATGGAGAGTCATCCCAAGCTGCGCCCGGTAGAAACAAATACAGCGGGGGTGTACCTGGCGGGTGTTTGCCAGGGACCGAAGGATATACCCTCGTCGGTGGCGCAGGGCAGCGCCGCGGCGGCCAAAGTTCAGGCGCTTTTTTACCGGGATACCATCGAGACAAGTCCTCAGGTGGCCTTGGTTAACGAGCGTGCCTGTGTGGCTTGCGGCAAGTGCATCCAGGTGTGCCCGTTTGGCGCTATTCAGTGGAAACAACTGCGCGGCGGAGTCCAAAAAGCTGAGGTGCTGGCAAGTGTTTGCCAGGGTTGCGGCTTGTGCAATGCCACCTGCCCGCCCAAGGCCGTGCAGCTGCAGCACTGCACTGATAGCCAGATATTGGCCGAAATCGATGTGCTCTGTGCATAAGGGTAACCGTCAGTAGTCTTTTGACCACGAAGCACACGAAGAGTACGAAGAATAATCACTTCTTATCAGTGCATGGAAAGGACTCCCCGTGATGGGAAAAACCGATTCGCCCACTGAGAAGCGGGCTCTGACCATAATTGGATTTCTTTGCAACTGGTGCTCATATGGCGGCGCTGATACCGCCGGTGTGTGCCGTTTCAAACAGCCGACCGATCTGCGCGTCATTCGCGTTCCTTGCACGGGTCGCATGGATCCATTGTTCATCGCCCGAGCCCTGATTCTTGGCGCAGACGGAGTCCTGGTCTCAGGCTGCCATCCCAGAGACTGCCATTATGCGGTGGGAAACCTGTATGCCCGCCGGCGACTGGAAATTTTGAAGCGCATGTTGCCCTTTATGGGAATTCATGCGGACAGGTTCCATTATACATGGGTGTCGGCCTCTGAAGGCCAGCGCTGGCAACAGGTCGTGACCGAGTTCTCCGAGCAGGTCGGAGGACTTGGTCCCAACCCGGGAGTGACAAGCTTTCATACCGGCAATAGAGAAGAGTTGTGAATACGAGCATACTTTCTGAATTGAAGAAACAAGCACAACAGGCTTGGCCTGAGCTGGACCTTTTGATCGGCTGGGAAACCGGCTACGACACGCTCCACACGACCCCGGTTTTTATTAAGGATTCAAGCGAGATTCAAAGACTTGTCTGGAATCCCTTTTGTGCCCAAAACCTGGCCGGATATCTGGTTAAAAGCCCGATAGTGCCCAGGGGAGAAGGCAGTAAAAAGATCGGCATTTGCGTCAAGGGGTGCGACAGCCGTTCGGTGGTTGCCCTTATCCAGGAAAAGCTGGTAGCACGGGATATGCTCTTCATATTTGGAATTCCCTGTCGGGGCGTTATCGACTTGAGGAAGCTCATACCGAATCAAACTGGTGCAAAGATTTTATCGGTGCGATTAACTGATGACCAGGTCGAGGTGGAGCATAGCAAAGGGTTGCAGCACCTGGCATTTGCAGACGTTTTGATGCGCAAGTGCAAACGGTGCCGGTATCCCGACCCGGTTATTCACGATGTTCTGCTCGGCGAATCCGTCCTTCCTCGAATTGAAAGCCATGAGCTGTATCAAGATGTTGCTGCAATCGAACGGCTCTCCTTGCAGGAACGGCTCGCCTTCTGGCAGACGGAGCTGGACCGATGCCTGCGCTGCTATGCGTGCCGAAACGCCTGTCCCCTTTGTGTGTGCCAGGATCGCTGCATTGCTGAAACCAGGGACCCCAAATGGCTGACACAATATATGAATCTGCCGGAAAAATTCATGTTTCACTTCATCCACGCGCTGCACCTGGCGGGGAGGTGTACCGAGTGCGGAGAATGTGAAAGAGTGTGTCCCATGGAGATACCGGTCAGCCTGATCAAGGAAGAATTGAATAAGATAACCAAAGAACTGCTTGATTTTGAAGCCGGTCTCGATCTGGAGGGTGTGCCGCCACTGCTTACATTCAGTCCGGCTGAGACCGGCATCTGAGAAGCTGGGAAAGAGGATAATCAAGTGGGCAACGCAATTAGATATATAGCGCTGGATAAATTGACCCGCGTTCTGGGCAGGCTTTCAGAGATACTGGATGTTTGGGTGCCGACGGCATCGGAAGAGAAGAAACGGTTGGTGCGTTTTATGCCCTATCAGGCGGGCATGATTCCAGAGCTTGTAGAGCAAAGCACCCTGGGACCGAAGGGAGCTCTTCTTCCCCAAGTGGAGTCGCTGTTTCGGTTCATATATGAAAAAGATCCCGATGATGCTTCTCATAAGCGCGTAGAATTGGAGGACCCCGTCGCGCCTAAGCCTACACTTATTTTTGGAGTCCGTCCGTGTGATGCCAGAGGCTTTCTTCTCTTCGACCGGGTCTTCTCGGCAGGACCGCACATTGATGGTTTATATGGGGCCAGACGGGACCTGACGCTGTTGGCCACCCTGGTATGTCTCGAGGAAGATGCGGCTTGCTTCTGTTCTTCGGTTGGCGGAGGGCCGGCCGACAGGCAAGGATCCGATTTGTGGATCACTCCGATTGGCGACGGCTACGTGGTGGAAGCGCTTAACGACAGGGCGCTGCATGTTATGGATCTGCTCGAGGAGCCTGCAAACGAATTACAGACGGCAGCGGCAACAAAGGTCCAGCAGGAGGCTGCCGAACGGCGCGTCGGGAATTTGATCTGCGATCAGAGCCGGTCGAATTTCTTGCAACGATTTGACGATCTCAACTACTGGCAACAAATGGCAGGGCAATGTCTGAGCTGCGGAATTTGCACCTTTGTGTGCCCAACCTGCTATTGCTTCAGCATCACCGACGAGCTGAAGGGAATGCGCGGCGAGCGCATTCGTTCATGGGATTCGTGCATGTTTTACACATACACCCTGGAAGCCAGTGGTCACAATCCACGCCCGACCCGACTGGAGCGCTACCGCAACCGGATCGGGCACAAATTCAGTTACATCCCCGAAAAATACGAGGGTATCATCGGCTGTTGCGGATGCGGTCGATGTATTCGTAGCTGCCCGGTCTCCATCGATATTCGCAAGGTGGTTGAGAACTTGGAGGAAAAAGCCCATGCATGTGCTTAGCCCATATCGACCCGATTTGGCGACGGTTCAGGAGGTGATCCAGGAAACCGCGACGATCAAAACGCTGCGCATCGTGTTCGATGACCAGAAGAAGATGCAAAGCTTCAGCTTTCGACCGGGTCAGGTAGGGCAGCTCTCGATTTTCGGTGTCGGTGAATCTACTTTTGTCATCAATTCTCCGCCCACACGCAAGGAATACCTTCAATTCAGCATCATGCGGGTGGGAGAAGTGACCCATCGGCTCCATCAACTGAACCATGGCGATCAGGTTGGAGTGCGGGCGCCTTTGGGCAATGGTTTTGATCATGAGGCGATGAAAGGGAAGGACATCCTTTTCATTGGCGGTGGAATCGGTATGGCACCCCTGCGCACGCTGCTCCTGTACATGCTCGACAACCGGCGGGATTACGGCGACATTATGGTCATTTACGGAGCCAGATCGCCTAGGGATCTTTGTTATCAGTATGAACTGGATGAATGGAAGGCGGGGGGCGTAAACCTGGTGCTGACCGTGGACAACGAAGTTCCAGGGTGGAAGGAGAGAGTGGGGTTTGTCCCGACTGTGCTTTCCGACGAGTCCCCTCTGCCTCACAATCGGGTGGCTAGTGTCTGTGGACCGCCGATCATGATCAAGTTCGTTCTGTTCGGGCTAAAGGAGCTCGGCTTCGATGACGAGCAGATCGTCACAACTCTTGAAAAGCGCATGAAATGTGGTGTCGGCATTTGCGGCCGCTGCAATATCGGCTCGAAATATGTGTGCGTCGACGGCCCCGTCTTCACCCGCGCCCAGCTAAACGAAATGGT
>JAVEVM010000176.1:0-6545 GCA_034005055.1 Desulforhabdus sp.
TATCTTGAGAAGCTCTATATCGAACGCCAGAGTTTTTCCTGCGAGCGGATCATTCGCATCAATAATCACACTGTCCTCAGTGATCGCCTGCACAGTCGCAATGGCTGTTGCGCCGCCACTTAGTCGAACCTGCAGCTTCTTACCCACTTTCAGATCCAGATGCGCCGGAGCTTGAGCCTTATCCATGCAGAATACAAACTCCTTCTTGTGTTGGCCGTAGGCGTTTTCGGGGGGGACCGAAATGCTTTTCTTTTCTCCTTCCACCATCCCAATCACGGCACTTTCAAAGCTCGGAAGAACCTTTCGTTCACCTATGGTGAACTCAAAAGGCTCATCTTCCTCATAGGTAGAGCTGAAGATCGTACCATCCTCCAAACTGCCTGTGTAATGGACCCTTACTTTATCGCCAGCAATTGCCTGTCCCATTTATCATCCTCTCATTTATTATACCCGTCAAAACCGAAACCATCACACATGGTTTCAGCCAGACAGCGCAAAACCCCGCAAAACCATCTGCCTCGAACGCGACCGATACCAAACCTGAGGGCCACAATATCAGCGCATCTTTGGTCCTGTCAACAGGTCCGCAGAAAGGTCAGTTGCTTGAAAATCCAGGCTCAAATTATTTCCGGATCTCCATGCTTAACCAATTCAAACCAATACTTCGCAGGAATCGAGTTTTTTCTCTCTTCAAAACGCAATACATACACTTGCTGCCCGGCTGCCCACTTCCGACCGACCTTGTCTTTGAGCCACAAGTCCAGCTCGCGAGCTTTCCATCTGTCTAGTTCTTCGAGCTTATCTTCGTATTCGGCAACACAGCCGTACACATGGAGATGAGGCGTCAGATAATCTGGAATAGGTCCAATCGGCGGCTCTTCAAACAAAGGTTCAAATGCTTCTTTCCCGACCTTGAGCAGTTCCTCGACAGTAAGGGGTTGACCCCACTTGTCGCCCCAGTCGGTCATCAACAGCTTTTCGATCTTTTCCGAATTTGCAGCTTTCATCCCGTTTTAGACAAACCCTTAAGCAGTTTTGCGGCTCAGAGTGGCCGCTCTTCGTTTTCAGCCTCTTTCTTCTCTCTTGGTAGAGAGATCTTTCTTGATTCCAAATTTGCATCATTTGTTGAAAAAGTTGAAGCATAAAATAAAAATGATTATTGTTTTTGCAGATTCAATAGAGGATCACAGGGAAATGTGATGAAACCTATATGATCCTTAGTGGAGGAAAATTATGGACTGTGACAAAAATAAATGCTCGTTTGCCGGACAATGTTATTCCGACAATACTGAAGTATGCGGCAAAGAAGTCGAATTCGCAAACTGCTGGGTGTGCGAGGACGGTGAACTGGAATACAGGCCGCACTTTATTTCACCCAACTACCCGGAATTATTGGTTTAGGGGACAATGAGCGAGGATATGCATTTGCTTCGTTGCTCTTGCTCTTAAGGAGAAGAACCCTAGCCTAAGACATTTCTGAGAGAGCAGAAAGCCTGTGTCAGGTATGTGTGGCACAGGCTTTTTTGTGAGACACGGTTCGCAGCCACTGCATTTCAGCGAAATCCGCAGTAATTTTAGCTCGAAATTCTATATTCCTTAAATATGCGCAGATCTTTTGACCCAAATAATAATAACGGATTGTTGTGCCAACATGTCCATGTTAGACTCAATAGCCGCAAAAGAATCAAGCTCGTCGCGACGATGAACCTGGGCCGCTATGATTGTTGTGTACTCGAATCTGTTTTTCCACCAGCAAGGCTGGAGTTAGTGGCGCCATCGCAAGTGGGGCTGAGATGATTTCCCGAGGAGGAATTAGAGATGGAAAAGTCTCAAGAGTTGCTGTCAAAGCTCAAGGCGAAGTACCCGATGTTGCACTACCTGACAGACCGTCCTTTTGGGGTGGAAATCGAGTTTTACGGATTAGATTATTACATTCTGCCGCCGGACAACGGGATCATCAAAGTACACAACATTCACTCAAAGGCGAAAGATGGCAGAAGCTTCGCGCAGATACTCAAAGACTACGGGTTAAGGCTTGGTACGAACAAGGACATCTGGCATCTTGAGGAAGATTCTTCCATCGTTCACAGAGGCGGCGTTGAGCTTATCAGCCCAATCTTGCGCGGCTTTGAGGGATTAATAGAAGCTTACCGGTTCTTTCAGATGCTCGGTCAAATCCGTGGGACGCAAATCGATCAGTCGTGCGGCTTTCATGTTCATCACGGGGTAGATCAAAAGCATTATGACTGTGCACATTTGAAAGAACTTGTTAGAATCGTTTATCCAATGGAGGACTACCTTTACCTGCTCATTGACGGGGACCGCAGGGCCAAAGATACGTGCCGGCCGATGGATCTTGACATCGAAGTCCTGCTTAAGCTGGCTTCCTGTGAAAATGAATGTAAGACAAACGGCTGCCGCCTCAAAAACCTTTGGTACTCTTCGGAAAATCGGTATGATCCCAACAGCGCCAGAGCTGAGAGATACGACATGACCCGCTATCATGGATTGAACCTGCATTCCTATTGGTATCGATCCACCATCGAATTCCGGTATCATTCGGCGGTTCTGCAGAACATAGACGAAGCCATGCAATGGATCATCTTCACCCAGTTCCTGGTTGAACTGAGCGAAAAAAATGTACCGATTATTCATTATGAACCGGATGCAAACAAATGGATGAAAGCCATATATAAGATCTACCTGGCATTCGGCCATATGAAGCGCATCAAAGGTTGGCAGCGCAAACACCTTGTCGGATCGCAGCGGGTGGAGCCCGAGGGGATGGAAAACAATGTGTGACATTTTCGCCTTGTCTGCGGGAGTCAATTATACCGCCCAGCAATACCTGCCTATTTTTGCGGAAAAGAGCAAACGAAACATGAGCGGCTGGGGAATCGGCTTTTTCCGTGACAACGAAGCATTTATTGAGAAATCAGCGGAGAAAGTCTATGATGGCGAACAGGTGCACGAAAGCTTCCAGAGACTGGCCAGAGTAGTCGACAGTCGCATCATCGTCTCGCACATCAGCTGCCCATTGAGCGGCGGCCGCCATACGGCCCACAACCATCCATTTTCGTTATCTTTTCTCGACCATGTATGGCTTTTTGTTCACGTTGGGCTTATAGATGGAATAGCCGACTATATGACCACGAACGAGCCCAAAATCGACGTTGATGTTTACCCCGCGAGGGTGTTCGAATACTTGCGGGACCAGTTGATGTCCTACTTGCGCTACACTCCATACGGAAGCCTTGGCGCATCCGTGGTCAAAGCGATCAGAAATATGCTCGCGGAGTATCCCGGCCGTTATGCCTTTGTCCTTGCCAACGAATCGGTGCTGTTTGCCTTCTGTAATTTTCGTCAATTTATGCTGCTGCGCGAATCGGCAAGCTTTGGGAACAGCCTGGTTCTCACTTCGATTAAAGAAGGGCTGAGTGATAATGAATGGATCAGCATCAGCCCTGAGCCTGATACTCTGGGGAAGCTCCTGGTGGCGGCAGGCCCCGATGTTTTGTATCTGGGCGATGTGGCGCACGGCTCCTTGCTGTAATTTTATACGACACCGGTCGTTTCCTCAGTTTTGTCGATCTGTGTGAAACATCAAGTCTAGACCATCCACACTCGTGAAGGAACTAATAATCTAGATCAATATGTGTGACTTGTTTGCATTATCTGCAGCAACAAATTACTCTGCACCCAGATCGCTTCCAATTTTTGCAGCCAAAGCGGGCAGGAATCTGGATGGCTGGGGTATCGGGTTTTTCAGGAAAAATCGAGCATATGTTGAGAAATCAGCCGACCGGGCCTATCATGAGGGAAGATTTCACGACAGCTTTCAAAGGCTAGCCAGGGTCGTTTCGAGCAAGTTCATCGTTGCCCACGTCCGTTTGCGAACCAGCGGTCCCATCGATGAATGTCATGCCCATCCGTTTATCCTGCAATTCAGAGAGCAAGATTGGATTTTTGCCCACAATGGAAAAGCACCTGCAATTGAAGCATATCGTAGCGATAAGTTTCGACTGGAGGACGCGGTAAGCGATTCAGCGAGAACTTTCGAATACCTCCTGGATGGCATTGCGGCACGCGACACCGAAAGCGGTGACGCTCCCTCTCTGTTCAGGGCCGTGGCTGATACTTCCAGGCGGTTGGTCGAAGAATATCCCGGCAACTACAATTATCTTTTGACCAACGGTTCGGTACTCTTTGCATTCAGCAACCACCGACAGTTCCTTTTGCTCAAGGGAAGCAAGCAATTGGAAGGAGGTTTGCTCTTGACCACGCTGGAGCACGGCCTGAGCGAGGAAAGCTGGACGAGGTTTGCCAAAGAAAAAGAATCGGCCGGTGTGCTGATGGCAATTTTAGGAAGTGACATTTTGTTGAAGGAAAACCTCTGATTCAGGATTTCTTCCTGCTCTTTCCGGACATTCTTTTCCTTGGGCGCGTGTCGGCGAGGATATGCCTGACAATGGTTAAGAGCTCCCATTCCGCATAGGGTTCAAGTATACATCCGTAAGAGCCATGTTGCATTGCTTCCTTGATAAGATGCCGATGTGCCTGGTCGCAGAGGAGAATAACCCTTTTCCCGGGGACAGCGGCTTGGATTTTCGAAAAAACACTCACCCCATAGATAGCAGCCGATTGGGTATCCAAAAGCACAATCGCATCATCTCTGCCTTTCAAAGCACCTAAAAGATCCTCCAGGCTGGCTGCCATCTCAGGCTGATATCGATTCCTGCGGAGCAGATCAAACAGATAATCACGGATCTTTTCATCGGAAACCAGGAGGAAAAAGACGATGTACCCGCTGGGGGAGGCCATTTTTGCAGTTCCCGAACTTCAATGAGTGGCTGCCACGCAAGCTCGGAGCTCGGAGCAAGTAGCTCGGAGCAGGGAGCTGCGAGTAAAAGAGGCTCGCATTCGAATCCTTCATTATCACCCCGCCAAAACGAGGTCGTAGTTGTTCCCGTGAAACAGAGTTGGGGGGTCGTGCTTCAGCTTTCAGGCTGCAGGGAAAGCACCGGGGATGTCTACCCGAGTCTGCAGCCCGCAGCCTGCAGCCATTTTTCTCCTTCGTTGTGACTAATCGTTCATGGGGCTCCTCAGAGCAGAGGACCCCCTCCCCTGGCTAAAGGGAGTCAGGAGAGGCGGCGGAAATGACCCCGGTGCAGCTTCGCCGATTTGACATAACGTTTAAACACCTCGTTCCCACGCTCCTGCGTGGGAACGCATACCGGTGCCCCAGTAGATTCAGCGTTCCTTAAAGCAAACCTGGTGACCCGACATGAAAAGATCGTTATGGAGCGATATAATCAAGTGTAAAGGGCAGCTTCAGCTTGTCTTCGGGCCACCACTTCTCACTCATCCTCTCCTCCCCGGGATAAACCGGCTTTTCATTAATATGGGTGATCTCCAGCTCCAAGAAATGAAATTCTGTGAGCTCGTACTTCACGATAACTTGCCCGGGCAGCAAGATTGCGAGCCCCGACTCCTTGGACGCGCTCCATTCAAAAGGCTCATTAGGCTCGTGTGTTTTTACCGCATCCTTGCCTCGCCATACCGCCAAAATGTTGCCTTTAACTTTATCTCCCGGCTTCATTTGGAACTGTTCATACAGCTCATCGGATATATGCCACCACAAACCTCTAAAGCCTGTTTTCACATACCCTTTGACGAGCATGGGGTCAAATCCGCAAACACCCACGCGACATTTCTCAGGCATAATCAACCTCCTTATATGCCAAGGCAGGCCCCGCGCTCAGCTCTGCTGCCTGTTTGCGACAAAGGCCCTGAGCGAAAGGCGTGATATCCACTTTGGTCTCCTAGCCTCCGGTTCCCTCGATCAATGCTGTGCGCAGCTCTACTACGTGGCTATAGCAAGCGTCCAAAAACTCGTGAGCCTCAGACAAGCTGATGTGACTATTCTCGTAAAGCCTACGAACAAAGTGAGAGACATGCGTTGTGATTTCTTCCTGGAAATCATCAGCCAGAAACTCATCGCCGCCCTCAGGAGTCCTCATGTTCATGTAACTGCTCTTCCAGTTGAGGACCATCGCCTCGAGGGTCTGCAGCTCTTTTATGACATTCGGTTCCATATCATTTCTTCTTCTTTCCCTGAAAAGCGTAACATTCTTTCACCACATTGAAGTCCGCAACACACCAATAGTGGGGCCAGTGAATCTTTCTGCACCAACCGATAATGTCCGCCGGAGGGAAGCTCGAACCCTTGATCACGGGTTTCAAGTGTAGGCAATCCCAACAGATGTGGTCGCTGGTCTTCTCCGGGGTAAGGACCTTGTCCAAAAATTCTTGTGGGGTTAATTCAGGCATTTACCACTCCTTTCGTGATTACCAGTCTTGAATCTCGCCTTTCTTGAGCTTGGCCTGATACTCTTCCCATATCTCGGGAGAAAGCTTCGGAATATCCCAGCTAAAACCGTAACTTCCAGCGATACCCGAGGAAGGTGGCTGCGGCCGCCATCCCCTGACCGGCCTGCCCCTTATACTGAACTTGACCATATCAGGCACTCCCAGATAGATATCCC
>JAVEVM010000177.1:0-6540 GCA_034005055.1 Desulforhabdus sp.
TCCATGGCTTATCTGTTGGGAACCGTCCTGCTGTATGCCCAATACAGCACCCTCAGCATCCCTCAGCTCGGCGCTCTAATTGAATCGACCCCCGCTACCTTGGCGGCCGTTGTGCTGATTACCTCCGGATTGCTCTTAAAAACCGCCCTTTTCCCCCTCCACTTCTGGTTGCCGGGCGCCCACGGCAATGCTCCCACACCGGTTAGTGCACTGCTGTCCGGTTTGGTGGTAAAGGCCTCTTTTTATCTGCTGCTGCGGCTCTGGTTCGGCGCTTTTCCGCGTGCTATCTCTCCCGCGGCAGGCCAATACATCGGTATTCTTGGATCGGCCGCGATCGTCTGGGGCTCCCTGCTGGCTTTGCGACAAGTACGGCTTAAACTGGTAATTGCCTACTCGACTGTCGCGCAAGTAGGCTATTTCTTTTTGTAGTTCCCGCTAGCGACCCGCCTTGTTCGGCCTTCAGATTCTCCGGACTGGATGGCGATGGCGGGCTCGGGCACCCTGTATTTTCTAATATCCCACGGATTGGCCAAAGCTTCCATGTTTCTGTCTGCCGGTTGCATCGCCCATGCTGCCGGCTCCGATCGGTTGAGCGAATTCATTGGGATAGGACGTTACCTGCCCGTCAGTGTGTTCGCCTTCGCGCTGGCAGGCGTGAGCTTGATGGGCCTGCCACCCAGTGGGGGATTCGTCGGCAAGTGGCTGATGCTCAAGGCAGCATTTGGTACAGGTCAATGGTGGTGGGCGGTCGTGATGAGTGTTGGAGGTTTGCTGGCCGCCGCATATGTTTTCATGGTACTGAAGCAAGCGGTTGTTTTCCGATTGGTGGATATTCGCTTCTATGAGGTTCCTGCCGGAATGCAGTGGGCCGCTCTGTTGCTGGCGCTATCGTCGTTGTTGCTGGGTCTGAGCGGTGAAGCTCCGTTTGATCTGCTGGAAATAGGCTCTCCTTTTTCAGCGCCGACCTCTGCCGGGAGCCCGCCGTGATAATACATGATTGGCTGCCGCTGTTTACTTTGCTGACCTCATTTCTGACCGGTCTGCTGATATTTTTCCTCAGGGAGCAACAGGTTGGTGCCCGCTCCTTCCTGAATATGACGGGCGCGGGTTTGAAGTTGGTCTTTGTAGCGATAATGTTGTGGGGGAGTTTTAATGGGCAAAATTATGAGACCCGCCTGCCCCTTTTAGGTAGGACCGATCTGGTGCTTCGGGCTGATGCGCTTGCCATGCTGTTTGTCGGTCTATCTGCGCTGCTCTGGTTTCTAACCACGATCTACGCGATCGGCTATCTGGAAAGATCGCCCAATCGCAGTCGCTTCTTTGGCTTCTTCAGCATCTGCGTGACGGCAACCGTCGGGATTGCTTTGGCGGGAAACCTGCTCACCTTCTTTCTTTTCTATGAATTATTGACGCTTTCGACTTACCCCCTAGTTGTGCATCGCGGCACCCCGGAAGCTCTGCGGGCCGGCAGTAAATATCTCATTTATACTCTGAGTGGTGCGGCCGTCCTTCTGCTCGGGGTGGTGTGGCTCTACCTGCTGGCAGGCCCGATAGAGTTCACGGCCGGCGGTGCCCTCTCCCATCTGCAAGAGAATGAATACCGCATCAGACTTGTTGCAATCTTCATTTTAATGGTCGGTGGTCTGGGGGTGAAGGCGGCGTTCGTTCCTTTGCACGGCTGGCTGCCCGCTGCCATGGTCGCCCCGGCACCGGTCAGCGCCCTGCTGCATGCCGTTGCCGTGGTCAAAGCCGGAGCGTTCGGCATTGTGAGGGTAGTCTATGACGTATATGGCATCGAGCTAACCGGCTCGCTGGGACTGACCGGACCGCTGGCCGCGATTGCAGCTTTCAGCATCATCTACGGCTCGATGCGCGCTTTAACGCAGAATGACCTGAAACGGCGCCTGGCATTTTCTACGATAAGCCAGCTTGCTTATATCACCCTGGGGGTCGCCATCGTGGGACCTCTCTCTACTATCGGCGGAATAGTCCATCTGGTCCATCAGGGCATTATGAAGATTACTCTTTTTTTCTGCGCCGGCAATCTGGCGGAAACCATCGGCATACATCTGATCAGCGAGATGCATGGGGTGGGACGACGCATGCCGTGGACCATGACCGCTTTCACCGTGGCAGCCTTCGGCATGATCGGCCTGCCGCCGGTGGCGGGCTTTATCACCAAATGGTACCTGGGGCTGGGGGCCCTGGAGGCAGGTCAGGGTTGGGCGGTGGCGGTGCTGATGGTGAGCACTCTGCTTAACGCGGCATATTTTCTTCCCATTCTCTATGTCGCATGGTTCAAGGAACCGCGGCTGACATGGCCGGAGAGAGCTCCGCAAGATCTATTGGAAAGCGACTGGCGGTTGCTCTTGCCGACTCTGGCCACCGCCATGTTGTCTTTAACTGCAGGACTGCTGGCGGGTCTTTCCATAAGCCCCGTCGGCTGGGTCAGAATGATTATCAAACAGGCCTATCGCTTATGGACGCCATTCTTGGGGACACCCTGACAAGACACGGTCTGGTTTGGCTGATGATACTGGGAGCGCCGTTGTTGACGGCGGCGGGATGCGTCGTGCGCCCGCTGCGCGACACCGCACTCGCCCTTGCTCCCTGGTCGATAGCGCCGGCGCTGGCTGCAGCGGTTTGGCCTCCACCTTCAGCCGATTACCCCTGGCTGCTTTTGGGCACGCAGCTCGGCCTGGACCAAACCGGCAGGATATTCCTTCTCTTTACCGCCTTCCTTTGGTTCTGTTCGGCAGTTTACGCCGGGAGCTACCTGGTTGAAGACCGGCAGCGACACCGTTTCTTTGCTTTTTTTCTGCTCACGGCTGCAGGCAACCTTGGGTTGATAATAGCGCAGGATATGGTCGCATTTTACTTCTTTTTTGTGCTGATGACCTTTTCCGCATATGGTCTCATCGTTCACGACGGCACTTCCAATGCGCGGCGCGCCGGGCTCATCTACGTGGTCATGGCGGTGCTCGGCGAGGTGCTGCTGGTCACGGCCCTTCTCATGATCGCCATGGCCGGATACGGCAATCTGGTCAATCCCGCCCCCGTAGTGGCAGCCGGGCAGCATCGAAACCTGATGATCGCGCTGGTCCTGGCGGGATTCGGTGTCAAGGCCGGCGCCGCTCCACTGCACCTGTGGCTGCCCCTGGCCCATCCGGTGGCACCCACACCGGCGTCGGCGGTACTTTCCGGAGCAATGATCAAAGCCGGGCTGCTCGGCTGGCTGCGCTTCCTGCCCTTGGGAGAAGCCGCTTTGCCGGAATGGAGCGCGGTATGTATGGCCGCGGGCCTGGCTGCTGCTTTTTACGGAGTGCTGGTCGGCCTCGCCCAGTTCGATCCCAAAACCGTTTTGGCCTATTCCAGCATAAGTCAGATGGGTGTGATGCTCGCCACCGTGGGCCTGGGTCTGGCTCTGCCTGAATCCTGGCCGTTGGTAAGGGCAGCCATCCTCTTCTATGCACTGCATCACTCTCTGGCCAAAGGGGCCCTGTTCCTGGGCGTCGGGATGGCCGGAGCTGCTGTCGGAAGCCCCTTTCGGCGTTTTCTGTTTAGAGCCGGCACACTGCTGCCCGCCCTTGCCATGGCCGGCGCTCCTCTAACCAGCGGCGCATTGGCCAAGGCAGCGCTCAAAGAAATTTCTTATCTACTCCCTTCCTTCTGGCCCGTCTCGCTGCAGTGGCTGCTGACTTTTTCGGCACTCGCCACGGCGCTGCTGATGGCTCACTTCTTGTTCTTTTTCTGGTCTCGCAGCGAAAGGGACCATGCCGTTCATTATCCGGGAACGGGGCAATGGCTTTCCTGGGGACTGGTGCTGGTCGGTGTTTTTTTCGCCGCCTGGGCTGCGGCGCCGCTCGATCTCGAACATATACGAGCAGAGCTTGTATCCCAGAAAACACTCTGGAGCGGACTGTGGACCGTATTGTTGGGCGGTTTGCTTGGCTGGGCCGAGTGGCGCCGGACCGCGCGCACCGGCAAAAGGGTGCTTCCCTCGATCCCACCGGGAGATTTGCTGGTGCCTCTTGCAGCTCTGTTGAATCGCCTGTATGGAGTCTGGCGCACCGCTCTTCAAGCAAGCCACGCAAAAGAGCCGATTGACCGGCTCAGCGCAAACGGAACAGGCGTCGAGCGCCTACGGTCTCTTATGTCGACCCTCACGGCCACGGAACAAAAGCTGCTGGACTGGACGACAGCCGGCGCCGTCTTTCTGCTGCTGACCATCGTTTTGTTGGCGCTCATGGTCTTTTGATGATCTTTCCGTCGTGAATGGTCAATACGCAGGCATCGAAGTTGAAATTGCTTACGCGAAGATTGAGGCACTCGGAAAGCCTGAGACCGCAACATTTACAGGAGCTTGACCATCACATCGTGAGGGTACTTCAGATTGTTCACCAACGGGACGGGATTCGGATGTTGCCTCGGATGCCTTTCTGTCATGAGGAAGAAACTGTCTGAATGACTCGGCAGGACAGGAGAAGCCCACTGGGGTTCGAAAGGAGAGAGCGGCATCTTTGCCCATTCCCGCCGAACTTGTCGAAAGGGCATCTTTTCTAGCAAAGCTCCATGGATCGTTCTGATCTCTCTGCAATCGCAGTTTTGTGATATGAATGAACACGACACAAACAACCGCAAACTGGACTGTGCTCATGCTTCGAGTGTCAAAATGCAAACGATGCCGTGCCCACAGCCCAAACCAGGACGATCAAGGTAGACAATGCACAGATGCCTGCCGCCAGCTTGTGAGTGAAAGACTCGGGCTTTCTTTCGGTATATCCGAGCACAAAGCCAAGCAGGGCTCCTGCAGCGATTCCACCTCCGTGTCCCCAGTTGTTGATACCGGGAACCAGAAAACCGAATATAAAGATGCCCACGACCCAGCCTCCCACTTGCCCGAATATGAGCTGACCGTATGCACCGCCTCTACTCTTGGCGTAGTACAAGGTGGCTCCAATAAGTCCGCACACAGCGGCCGAAGCTCCGATGGTAAAAGGCACTCCCGCCAAGTAGGACAACCAGTAGCCGAAAACCCCACTCAAGGTATAGATGATAAACATCCGTGAATTTCCGTATTCGTCGATGACAAGACGTCCTATCTGGTAGAGAGCAAACATGTTGAACAAGATGTGCAGAGCGCCTGCATGGAGATAGCTTGCGGACAGCAGAGTCCACCATCGGTGCAGCCGATCTATCGGAAGCGTTCCGGTCGCCCCCAGCAATAAAAGGCTCCTGTTATCCGGAGAAAGCAGGGCAAAAGGGTTTAAGGAAAGGCTCTGGAGACGGGGTCCAAGAACGAGCGAGAGGACGAACATCGCGATGTTCAGATAAATGATGTATCTGAGCAGTTGCTCGGGATTGGCGAAACCTCGACTCAAGAAGTTGTTTTTCCACCACGACCCCGGGCTACCCAAACCGCAATGAGGACAACGGGGCTCATCGACGCTGATGAGCCTTCGACAGTTTGGGCAGAGCATCGATCTCTTTTGATTCATGACGCAACCTTTCTTCGCATGCAAATGGGCGTTTCATACCTTGAGTAGAATGGTCGCTGAGATTAGACTTTCATAAACCGGATGGCAAATAAAGAAAGGCGAAGCAATGAATATTCTCTACCGCATCTTGATCAGTCTGGGACTCTTGACTTTGCACTACGTCGGCTTCCTTCTGCCCCTGACAGAAATTTTCGTCATTTACATACTTTTGTTCAATCCTCGTTGGTGCAGAGAATTCTTAAACGATCTCGCTGCAAAAAAGCCATTAAAAAGGCAGAGTGAATAAGCTCACTCTGCCTGAATATTGAAGGCTCAACAGACGTTTTAGCTGCAGTACTTGTCCGGAGTCAAATATCCGGTACGAGGGTAGTCCTTCATACTGAAGATGAGCCACGCCTCATTGCCACTTGGACTACCCTGGGCACCAGCGTACTGTCCCTCGTGAAAGGCCATATTGTATTCCGACAAGGTGATGACCCCGTCATTGTTGATGTCAATCCGATCGAATTTTTCCAGGCATGATTCGGCCATAGATCGGTCGATACGTGCAAAGCTGTTGTCGACCGTCAGCATTCCCACAACCGCCAGGAGTGCTAATGCAAATACTAGTTTTTTCATGGTTTCCTCCTGCAAAACTTACTGGGAAATTGTCTTACCCTTAACACATGCTAATCACTGTTAAGGTTGGGTCAAGCCGTATCTCCAAGCCCATTTTTGATCGATTTGCAGCCTCTCAATCAACCATTCCTATAAGGTTTCGTGCTTTCCTAAATGCGGGCATCGGACCCAGAGGTGCTACGATTCCCGCGACACAGTTGTTGGTTGTGTGTTATGATGTTGGATCAGAGAACAATGAAAGTTCGCAAATGAACACTGGGTTCAGCAAATTCAAAATCTTATCGGTCCTGCTGTTGATCGCTTCAACAACTTTTTTCCACTATTTCACAGTGCTTACCGGGCACCATTACTACATTTTCTATCGCGAGCTTTACTTCTTCCCCTTGGTGCTTGCCGGTTTCTGGTTTGGCTTGCGCGGCGCTCT
>JAVEVM010000178.1:0-6537 GCA_034005055.1 Desulforhabdus sp.
TAGCATATCTACCAGAAACTGGGAAATATCCAGCGTCTTGCCAGCCAGAGATGTCGCCCGTTTGAGCTCCTCTTGACCGAGCTCCTCGGCCATCGTGGGCCACAGTTTATTAATCGTGGAAGTGCAGGTTGCGCAGGCGGTAAGAAGATAATCGAAATCTTGGGGGTCGAGGGCTGCCAGATTGTGGCGAACCAGTTTGTTGAAGGTGGCCGTGTCCCCGGAGGAAAGGGCGGGAATGCCGCAGCACCCCAATTTTTCAGGGATAAAGAGACCGGTTCCGTGATGTTCCAGTACGTGCAGCGCCGCATTGCCGATTCTCGGAAGCACCTTGTCGATGATGCAGCCGATGAAAAGGCCGACTTTATATCCCGAGGCCCCGGGAGGAGTATCCAGAGAGGGGACTAAACGGTGAAAGGGTTCAGAATCGAGAGCTTTGAAGTGCCGATTTCCGAAAGGAGAGACAAAGCGGGCGCAGGAAGTACCCAGAAGCTCGTCGACCGGCTTCACGAAGACGCCCTGCAGTCTCGATCCCCATTCGAGGAGGCGGTCAAACAGTTCGGGCTGCGCGAGCAGTCTGTGAAAAATGATCTTTTTGAGGGCGGAGAGTCCCATATAGTTCGCGATTACCGCACGTGCCTTGATGAAGATATCGAGCACTTTGACGCCGCTTGGGCAGTTGGCGGCGCACGCGCCGCAGAGCAGACAGCGGGAGAGGCGATCCTGCACTCCGGTGGGATCCTTGAACATTTCCTGCAGAAGCCCGTCCAGAAGTGCGAGCTTGCCGCGGGCCACATCCGCCTCTCTGCCCGTTTCTGCAAACACGGGACACACCGACTGGCACATTCCGCAGCGCATGCAGACAACCAGTTGGTCTTCGAGCTGTCGCAGGAGACTGGCGAGTGTTTTCATGTCCTGCATCGTTATACTCCTATGGCTTTGCCCGGATTCAATATACCCTTCGGATCCAGTGCGGCCTTGATGCGGCGGGAGTAGAGAATGGTGCCCCGGCCGGTTTCCTTTGCCAGGTAGCGTGATTTTGCCAGGCCGATTCCGTGCTCGCCCGAAAGGGTCCCGCCCAATGCCAGGGCCTTGTCGAAAATGGCATCGATAGCCGCCTCGACCCGGTGCCATTCTTCCTTATTTCTTTTGTCGGTGAGAATGGTGGGGTGAAGGTTGCCGTCACCGGCATGACCGAAGGTACCGATGGTCAGATCGAAGCGTTTGCTGATTTCCTGCAGGGATTGAATCATCGCCGGTATTTTGCTCCGAGGCACGGTGGCATCTTCCAGCACCACGGTGGGCTTCAGTTTTGCCAGCGCTGAAAGGGCGGTGCGGCGAGCTTCCCAAATTTTATCGCGTTCCGCCGCGTCCCGGGCTACTCGAACATTCATGGCGCCCAATTCCTTGCAGAGCGATTCGACTTTGGCCGCATCTTCTTCCACCTGGGCGGGGTGGCCGTCCACTTCGATGAGCAGAAGGGCGCCGACGTCGATAGGCAGCCCCACATGGCTGTAATCCTCCACGGTGCGAATGGTAAAATTGTCCATGAGCTCCAGGGTGGCTGGCACGATGCGATTGGCAATGATGGCAGCAACCGTTTCCGAGGCCTTGGCGACATTTTCGAACATGGCCAGCATCGCCTTGCTGCTTGCCGGCATGGGAATGAGCTTCAAAATGATCTTATCGAAAACGCCAAGGGTTCCCTCAGAGCCCACCATGAGGGCGGCCAGATTATAGCCGGTGGCGCATTTGACCGTTCTTGACCCGGTTTTTACAAGCTCCCCGTTCACATCGAAAAACTCCAGTCCCATCACATAGTCCCGGGTGACGCCATATTTGAGGCCTCGAAGGCCGCCCGCATTCTCCGCCACATTGCCGCCGAGGGTCGAGACGGCCTGACTGCCCGGGTCGGGGGGATAGAAAAGCCCCTTTCCTTCGACGGCTGCAGCAAACTTGGCGGTCACCACGCCCGGTTCGACCACCGCATAAAGGTCGGCGGTGTTGATCTCGATGATCCTGGTCAGGGCATTGGTGAGGATGACCACGCCCTCCTTTTTGGGAATCGTGCCGCCGCTAAGATTGGTACCGGCCCCGCGCACCGTGACGGGCAGTTCATTTTCGTTGCACAAACGCACCACCCGCCCCAAGGCTTCGCTTGTCGTCGGCCTCACCACCAGGGCTGGCAAAACCGGCTCCAAAACAGCCGCATCATACGAATAGGTGTGACGGTCTGCGACGTCTTGGAAAACGTTTTCTTTTCCCACGAAGTCTTCGAGCTCTTTTACAACCGCCTGGCCGATCATAGCGTCTCCTTCGGGGAGTTATTGGGCTCCCTCATTCTCAAGCAAAACGGAGTGGTAATACCACATTGTTGAATTACCTTGTGAACTTCGATGATACTGGATTTGAGGCATCAAATCAATGCATTTCTAAGTAAATTAAAGACCAACTTTGGGCTTGACTTTGGCATCCGCGATTCTGTACGATTGGTCAATCCAAAAAGCGAAACAATGGTATTACCAATGATGGCACACTTCCAGATCCAGATCGTGGCACAGGATCAGGCAGAAAACGCTGTCAAAAGGGGGAGGGTACAACAGGCAGGCTCCAAGAGCCGTATTGGGTGGGCGCTTCAATAATGCCCCGTAAGAAACCAAATGCATTAGGGAGGAATTCTAGTGATCTGGTTACAGATTTACAATCCGCTGGGAAATCTGGCTCTGTCGGCCCTTGTTGCGGCCGTCCCGCTTTTTGTCCTGTTTTATATGCTGGCTGTGAAAAGGTCTCCGGGCCATTTCGCCGCGCTCTTCGGAACTTCCGCGGCGGTGTTGCTTGCGATCATCGTGTGGCACATGCCGGTAGGACTGGCGATCAATGCAACTCTCATGGGCGCAGCCTTCGGACTTTTTCCCATCGTCTGGATCGTACTCAACACCATCTGGGTCTACAATATGACCGTGGAATCGGGTGTGTTCGACATCATCCGCAATTCGCTCGCGTGCATCACCGACGATCGTCGTCTTCAGGCTCTTTTTATCGCCTTTGCGTTCGGCTCCTTTATTGAAGGCACTGCAGGGTTCGGCACCCCTGTGGCCATTACCGCCGCGATGCTCGTCGGGCTTGGCTTCAACCCCATTTACGCCGCCGGTATCTGTCTGATTGCCAACACCGCCCCGGTGGCCTTCGGCGCTATTGGAATTCCCATCGTGGTGGCCGCCAAGGTAACGGACCTTGAGCTGATGCGCATCAGCCAGATCGTCGGCCGCCAGCTCCCGTTTCTTTCCATTCTTGTCCCCCTCTGGCTGTGTGTGACCATGGCGGGCTGGAAAAGGGCCATGGAGGTTTTGCCCGCCATCATCGTAACGGGAATTTGTTTTGCGGGATCGCAGTTCGTGGTCTCCAATTACATCGGTCCCTATCTGCCCGACGTTATTTCCGCTATCGTGACCATTATCGGCCTGGGTGTCTTCCTTCGGTTCTGGAAGCCCGCCTCGGTCTGGCATTTTCCTCATGAAAAGGCGAGCGGCCCTGTCAGCTGTCAGTACACCTCCAATGAAGTGATTCGCTCCTGGCTGCCTTATGTCATCCTGGCCATCATGGTATTCCTGTGGGGCCTCGATTCGGTGAAGAAGGTTCTGGATCCCATAACCTGGAGCGTGGAGTGGCCGGGCCTGCACAATCTGGTGGTCAAAACCGCCCCGATTGTTGCTGAAAACACGCCCTACGCCGCCGTTTTCAAGCTCAACTTCCTATCCGCCGCCGGCACCGCTATACTCTTTTCCGGGATACTCTCCCTTCTTGTCATTCCCAACTATGGCGTCGCCAAAGCCGCCGCTTGCTATGCCAAGACGCTCAAACAGCTCCGTTTCCCAATCATCACCATTGCCATGATTCTGGGGTTGGCTTATATCATGAATTACTCAGGCATGAGCGCTTCCATGGGATTGGCTCTTTCCGCAACCGGTGTGCTCTTTCCGTTTTTCTCTCCGATCCTCGGTTGGCTTGGAGTTTTCCTCACGGGCTCCGATACCTCCTCCAACGCTCTTTTCGGATCTCTACAGAAGACGACCGCCGTGCAGATCGGTGTCGACCCCGCTCTCACAGTAGCGGCCAATTCCTCCGGCGGCGTGTGTGGGAAGATGATTTCTCCCCAGAGCATTTCAGTGGCCACCGCTGCTGCAGGGCTGGTGGGCCAGGAAGGGAGCCTGTTTCGTTTCACTTTGAAGCACAGCATCGCCATGGTGCTTTTCATCAGCGTGCTGACTTTCCTGCAGGCCTATGTCCTGAAATGGATGCTTCCATAATCCCGATGGATAGAGCTAGCAGTCAAAGCCACGGTGTGAAATGAGAAGGAACCTTTGCCGAAAGGGAATCCTCTGGTATAAAAACCTCGGATGCTTGCCGGTACTAGTACAGGGGAAGAAGTGATGGAACCGCGAGATGAATTGAAAGAACTGATGAAAGAGAAGGCACGAGCCGTCCAGAGCATCGTCGCCGAGATTGGGTCCCTGGAGGAAGCGCTTCGCTATGCAATCGACCTCACCCGCAGTCAGGGAGGGACCCACCTGGCTGCACCAGGCCTGGATAAGAGAGACCCTGCAGCCTGGTCGCTCTTTAGATACCTTTGTAAGGAAAGCGGGATCTCTCTGGTGAAGGAGAATCTCAGAGCAGTGATCGGAAAGCTGCACACCGGATTCACCGTTGCCGATTATGCCATCGCGGAAACAGCAACCCTGGTTCAGGATTCGAGCTCCGAAGATCTTCGCATTGCGACCATGCTGAGTGAAATCCACGTGGCGATCTTGCCCGCCTCTCGCATCGTTTTTGATGCCATGAGCCTGGACAGTGAGCTCAAAGGCTATATGACATCGCCCCCCAGCTATGTGGCTTTCATCAGCGGGGCGAGTCGTACGGCGGATATCGAGCGGGTGCTCACCATAGGGGTTCACGGGCCTCAAGAATTGCACATACTCATCCTCAACGAGGATCGGGCGTGATCTTGGTTCCCTTTGGAAGCTCAATGCCCCAGCCGTTGGAGCTTTCCGCCTTTGAGGAGAAGAAGACATGATCACCACACCCCACGATGTAAAAGAATACCGCGGCCGCTTGAAGAAGGCCCTGAAAATCGAGTTTCTCGGCACCACGCTTGATAATTTCGCCACCGCCTATCGGACTTCCCGAGCTAACGCGTTTGAAGGCATCGACCTGGAAGGCCTCATTCAACAGATTGCCGCGGCAAAAGACGCATCCATTCCCTACCTCGAAGAGCTCTTTGCCCTCTTCAAGACCCAGGCGGAAAAGGCCGGCGTCACGGTTCATGTGGCTCGCACCGCCGCGGAGGCAAATGAGATCATCTCCTCCATCGCCAAAGCTGCCGGTGCTCGAAGAATCGTCAAGGGAAAATCCATGACGGCCGAGGAGACTTTCCTCAATGCCCATCTGGAAAAAGAAGGCTATCAGGTGACCGAAACCGACCTTGGCGAGTGGATCATACAGTTGCGCCACGAAGGACCTTCGCACATGGTCATGCCGGCCATTCATCTGTCGCGCCGGCAGGTGGCGGAGCTTTTCACGCGGGTAACGGGCCAATACCAGGATCCAGACGACATCAACGGCATGGTCAAAGTAGCCCGCCGTGAGCTGCGCCAAGCTTATCTGCAAGCGGATATGGGCATCACCGGAGCGAACTTTGCCATTGCGGAAACAGGCTCTATCGGATTGGTTACCAACGAGGGGAATGGTCGGCTGGTGACAACTCTGCCGCGTGTGCATGTGGCGCTGCTGGGGTTTGACAAGCTCGTTCCCGACCTCAAATCGGCTCTGCGCATATTGAAGGTTCTACCCCGAAACGCTACGGGGCAGGCCATTTCCACCTACGTGACCTGGATTACCGGAGCCAACGAGTGCGCAACCGGTCCTCACGGCCGCAAGGAGATGCACATCGTTTTTCTGGATAACGGGCGTCTATCCTTGGCCAGAGACCCGGTGTTTGCTCAGGCCCTGAGATGTGTCCGATGCGGCGCATGCGCCAACGTCTGCCCTATTTACAAACTGGTGGGCGGCCACAATTACGGCCATGTTTATATCGGAGCAATTGGTCTCATTCTCACTTATTTCTTCCACGGCCATGACAATGCTCGAGCCATCATCAAAAACTGCCTCAATTGCCAGGCATGCAAATCGGTCTGCCCGACCGGGATCGATCTGCCCCATTTGATCAAGGAAGTCTACCGCACAGTGCTTGAATCGGAAGGCAAAAAACCGGTCCGCAACGTGCTGTTGAGCCGCGCCTTAAAGGACCGGCGTCTGTTCCATTTTCTCTTGCGGCGGGCCTACCTGGCGCAGAAGCCCCTTGCCGGGGAAGATCGTCTGATGCGGCATTTACCCATGTTCCTTGCCAGAGAGCACGCTTTTCGCACGCTTCCCGCCGTTGCGAAAAGGCCTCTGAGGGACATATGGGAACACATCAATCCTCGCTTGCAGAAGCCGCGCTACCGCGTGGCACTGTTCGGGGGGTGCCTGATCGACTTTGTCTAT
>JAVEVM010000179.1:0-6535 GCA_034005055.1 Desulforhabdus sp.
ATTGCCCTTCTTGCCGCGATCGTGATTTTGCTTTTGGTGCGCTCCACCGTAAACCCGATCAATCGGGTGATTGCCGGACTTGGAGAAGCGGCGGAGCAGGTTGCCTCGGGGGCCAATGAGGTCGCTTCGTCCAGCCAACAACTTGCGGAAGGGTCCTCACAGCAGGCCGCTGCTCTCGAAGAAAGCTCCTCTTCTTTGGAACAGATGACCTCCATGACCCGCCAGAATGCCAGCAATGCTGGGCATGCAAACTCTCTTATGAAGGAAGCCATTCAGGTAGTTTCCAAAGCTAATGGCTCCATGCAGCAGCTGACGACATCGATGCAGGAGATTTCGCAGGCGAGTGAAGAGACTTCCAAAATCATCAAGACCATTGATGAAATCGCGTTCCAGACCAATCTCCTGGCGCTGAATGCGGCGGTGGAGGCAGCTCGAGCCGGAGAAGCTGGTGCAGGATTTGCCGTAGTGGCCGATGAAGTACGTAATCTGGCCATGCGTGCGGCTGACGCAGCCAGGAATACCGCCAGCTTGATTGAAGGTACGGTTAAAAAGGTTCATGAGGGCGGACAGGTCGTTGCCAGAACCAATGAAGAGTTTTCCGCAGTGGCTAAGACCTCGGGCAAAGTAGATGAACTGGTGAGCGAGATTGCAGCGGCGTCCAATGAGCAGGCTCAGGGAATTGAACAGGTCAATAGAGCCGTTGCGGAAATGGATAAAGTGACGCAACAGACGGCCGCCATTGCCGAAGAGTCATCGGGTGCCTCCGAAGAGATGAGCTCACAGGCGGGAAGAATGAAGAAATTTGTAGAGCAGTTGATCTATATTGTTGGCGGCAACGGGAATCATGTCAATGGTGAAGAAAGCTCGGCAAGACAATCCGCTGAAGCTGGCAGAGAGCAGATTTTGGCTGCAAGAATGCCCGCGCAAAAAGCCGGCCAAAGGCGGTTGCCATTGACCGAACAAAAAATGAGACCGGAGCAAGTGATCCCAATGGACCAAGATGCTCCATTGGAGGACTTCTAAGTACAGCTCCACAGAATAAAGGGTCTATTATCCTGGATCGTCATTCCCGCATGCTTCTGGGGGGATCCATCAGGAAAGAGCCTGGGTGCCGGCCTTCGCAGACATGACCGAAAATAGTCGGACACACATTTGTGTGCCGATGTACTTAGCCTTGAACCTTCAGTCACCCTGAGTCTGTCCCTGGTTGGACAGGCTCAGCTTGGCAGGTTTGAATTGATGGAAGAGCCAACCTCTCTGGTGCTCTCCGCTGCATGCTAGGAACGGCCACGGCTATCAGCCGAGAGGATAGGTCGGAGCGCACGGGGTGCTTTAGGCAAAGTCTAAAGCTCATCAATGCGACGATTGAGCGAGCGCAGGTCTTCTCTGGTAAAGTTTTGATCTTTGAAATATATGGATTCGAATCGAGCGACAACTTCCTGCGCTTTTATGCGAAGATCCTGTTCATGGATTCTTGCTGCAAATTCTTCCAAACCTTCGCAAGGCTTGCGGACGTAGCCACGACGGCGCAGTTTTCTCTGGAACTTGTTGAGGAGCCGGTCATCCGGTTTCTTCATGATCGTTTGGACTGCTACATAACCCAGTATGCCCAGCAGCAGTACAGCAGGCAAGTAATACAGATGCCTTCTGATCCGTTCTTTAGCAAGGTCGATCTTTATATCCGGTTTTTGGATGGCTGCTTTGATTTTCTTAAGTAAGGCCAGCTGCCTGCTGAAATCGTAATTGATGATGAATGTGTACCAGTAGTAATTGAAAGTATCCAGCAGCAGCTTGAATTGCAGGAAGAAGCTTCTGTCTCTCTCTGTTGCAGGAGCCATTCGAGCGTAGAGAGTGGGATCGAGTCTTATCCAGCCCTCTCGGTGGGGAAGATATGCTTCCACCCATACATGGGCATTATGCTGCAACACCATGTAGTATCCGCCAGTGTTGTTGTAATATCCGCCTCGATATCCGCCCACCAGTCGAGCGGGAATACCAGCCATTCTCAGCATGACGGCAAGCGAAGAAGCGAAGAATTCGCAGTTCCCAGCTTTGTGCTGAAACAGGAAATCTTCCAGAGGATCGGCTGACTGGGGCAGGTCTTCCATGGAGTAGCGGTAGCTTCCCCGGTCAATGTACTGCAGTATGGCGCGCACGATCTCTGCGTCGGATTTTCCCTTCGTGAGGTCCTCTACAAGCTTGCCGATTCTTGGTGAAAAATCCGACGGCATCTGAAGGTATTGGCGACGGTCAACAGCTTGATCCGGGACTAAGTTGGAAGCATATGACTTAACTTCATATCTGATTCGCTCATGGATGGAGTCGGGTAACGAGCAGCTGAGGTCGTCTGAAATGTAAACGTTTCTCAAGGCAATCGACCAGGGTTTGTCCAAAGCAAACAGGAATCTGTTGCCGTAGGGTTCCAGATAGACTACTTGAACAATTTCCCTTCCCCGCAACGGAGTCATCGAGAAACGAGATCGTTTGCCGCTGTTTTTCCAAGACGAACCGTCGAATGCATCCAGAACTATGCCCCGCCAATAAAGCTCATCCTCAGCAATTTTTGGCATCTGCGCTCTGAAAATGACGTTGTTGTCCTCCTGAATTTCTGAGATCTCGCCGAGTCGAATGGTGTCGGTAAATCCCGACATGGCGTACCCGCCTTTGTTGAGAAAGCTAAAGATCGGGTAACTGGTGCGTGGCAGAATAATGAAAAAGATGAGCGATCCTGGCAGAGCTATGGAGCAGATGAGGAGCGATTGCAGCAATACTTTGTACAGGATTGATCTGCGAATGGCTATTTCTGATTGCTGAGCAAAATAGGCCAGGAAGATGAGGGCGGTGGTTGAAAAGAGAGCGATCAGTGAGAAGTAGCCAAGGAAAGCGATGCTCAAAGAAAGCAGGCTGGAGCCTATTAGCAGGAAAATACACATGGCAAATATCTGTGCGTAATCCCGAAAGGTTTTTTCTTCAAGAAGCTTAATGGCAACCAATACGATGAGCGCACCCAGAACCGGCTCGACCAGGTATTCCGTGGATATGGCAAGAGCGGAAATGACAAGAATGGCAATCGAAATGGCGTTCAGGACCCAACGTGGGATTCTGATGATCCGGTGAAAGCTGAGATAGAGGGAGAGTATCAGAAGTAGCAGGAAACTGAGTGAGTGGTAGTGCTCAAGGTAGTGGAAAACCGAAGCGTAGCTTACGACGACGACCAGATAAGTTAGGATTTGTAGAATACGGCTAATTTTGATCATAGAGCGCCAGTTTTCTCAACAAGTTGATCTTGTGGCTCTTTGAGACAGCCGGCTTAAAGTGTTCCCCTTGGATTACCAGTCCCACCGGAATGTTGGAGCGAATGAACTTTAGAACCAGGAAAGTGACGCAGGAGAGGCTGTGCTCCAAGTCTCGTTTGTCCATCCGGTCGAAGTCGATCAATACTTGTTGCAGTTCAATGGCCGACAATTCTTTGGTCTTAAGAACACCGGTTTTGGCCGTAGATTTCCAGCTTATGTATTTGAGCGGGTCTCCCGAACTGTAGTCTCTGATGGAGATGATGTCCGAATCGAACCCTATGGCCAGGGTGGAAGCGTCACCTTTGATCCTTGCTTGACGATCCTGAGCCGGCAAGTCTCCGCACTTTTTCGGCTTAGGAAAAACGATCAGTCTAAAAGCTTGATGAATCTTTCTGAAGCGGGTGAAAAAATTGAAGGGGAAAACGGAACAAACGTAGATACTTCCGATCACGTGTTCGCCCCTCACTTTGAAATCAAATGTGCAGTAAGATTTATCTTCCGACTTAGCACCGGTATAGGCGAAAAGCACTTGTCTGTCTTCGATCAGGACCCTGATGAGAAATGCGGGCATCAGTCTTCTTTGATTAATCAGGCGAATGCCGATAGGAATTTCGGTTCCGGCATATATCTCTTCCGGGATTTCCAATTCTATGGCGAGGCCGTGAAGGTTTTGGCGGCCGAAAATCCCCGAAACCAGCATATAGCTCAGCAGAGCTGAGGCCATGATGTAGATTAGATTATTGCCGGTATTGACGGCGGAAAAACCGATCAGGAGGGTCAAGATGATGTAAATCCAGCCGGCTTTGTTGATCTTGATCACACCGGGACCGGCACTTCGTCCAGGATTGATCTTATCATCTCCTTCTTATTGGCGGATTCGAATTCTTCCTTAAAAATAACCCTGTGTGGGATGACATAGGGAGCCAGCTCTTTGAGGTTCTCAGGGACGACGAAATCTCTTTTCTTGAAGAAGGCATCCGTTTTGGCGGTCTGCACAAGGGCCAGGGCTCCCCTTGTAGAAAGGCCGGCCAGCAAGTATTTGCTCTTCCTCGTTGCCTCAATGACATTCAAAAAGTAATCAATCACTTTGTCGGAGACATACACTCCGTTCTTGACGGTCTGCTGAATTTCCATCACTTCATCTTTATCCATGATCGGATTGATTGAATAGATTTCGCTGCGCCTGCTGCCGCCTTTCAGGATTTCTTTTTCAGCAGACCTGACGGGATAGCCGATGCTGATCTTCATCATAAAACGATCGAGTTGTGATTCCGGTAAAGGGAAGGTACCAAATTGTTCCGCCGGGTTTTGCGTGGCAATGACAAAAAAAGGCCGCGGCAGGTTGTAGGTTCTGCCCTCGATGGTGACCTGTTTCTCTCCCATCGCTTCCAACAAGGCGCTTTGGGTCTTGGGAGTGGCCCGGTTGATTTCATCGAACAGCACGATGTGATTGAAAATAGGGCCTTGCTGGAACTCGAAAGCACTCGATTTTTTATTGAAGATGGAGAGGCCAGTGATGTCTGAAGGGAGCAAATCGCTCGTACACTGTATTCGCCCGTAGGTAAGACCCAGAACCTTGGCGATGGCAATGGCAAGGGTGGTCTTGCCCAGCCCCGGGAGGTCCTCTATGAGGAGATGACCGTTGGAAAAAAAAGAGGTTAGGGCAAGCCTCAGGGCCGCTTCTTTGCCGTGCAGGTAGTGGGAAAGAACCGCGATGGCGGCGTCCACTTTTTCGTTTTTCGCCTGCATCAATTTTACCTGAGATGGAAGAAAGCCGGCCCGTACATACTCACTCCCTCATTATGAGCACCGGAGGTGAGCCTTCTTCGCGAGGTACGATCTCACCGATGCGATAGGCCTTTTCTCCCATTCCATAAAGCAGTTGAATGATTTCGTCGGTTTCTTTTTGCTCGGCGATCATGACAAACCCGATACCCCGGTTGAACACATGATACATTTCCTCTTCGCTGATGTTTCCCTTCTCCTGCAAAAATTGGAAGATCGGTGGGACCTGCCAACTGCCGTGATAAATGAGGGCTTGGCAGGCTCCGGGCAGTATCCGCCGAATATTGTCGTAGAATCCTCCGCCGGTTATGTGAGCCATTCCCAAAATCTGGTATTGGCGTAACAGCTTCCGTACCGGTTCAACATAGATGCAGGTCGGTTCGAGCAACTCTTCCGCTACTGTGCGATTACATTCGTGAATGAAACTGTCCGGCTGCATTTTGAGTTGATCAAACACTATATGACGTACCAGACTGAAGCCGTTCGAATGAAGGCCGCTGGAGGCAAGTCCGATGATTTGATTGCCGACGTGGATTGAGGAGCCGTCAATGATCTGGTTGTTATCCACAAGTCCAACCGCAAAACCAGCCATATCATATTCATTTTCTCGATAGAAGTCGGGCATTTCCGCAGTTTCGCCACCGATCAGAGAGCAATTTGCCCTTTTGCAGCCCGCGACGATGCCGCTTATGATCTGCTCGACCAAATCCAGGTCGATTCTACCCATGGCGAGGTAATCAAGGAAGAACAGTGGGCGTGCTCCCTGCACAATGATGTCGTTAACGCTCATCGCGACCAAGTCAATTCCGACCGTATCATGCACGTTTGCCCAAAAAGCGACCTTCAACTTGGTTCCCACGCCATCCGTCGATGACGCCAGGACAGGATTGTTCAGATCCGCACAATCGAACGAATAAAGGCCACCGAAACCGCCAATGTCGGTGATGACTCCACTATGGAACGTGGTGCGTACCAGTGGTTGGATTCGCTTCACCAGTTCATTGGCCTTGCCCAGATCGACCCCTGCTTTGCTGTACAAATCTTTTGCCATAGGATTTCGTCGCCCCTGTTATACTTAATAAATATGATTTTTTCTTTCCTCCATCTGCCGACATCATAGCATTTATCCGCACTTAAGCAAAAGAATCTTGAGGAATCGCCCGGGCCGTCCCAGGGCCGAAGATCGAGTAGGGATGAGGCGGCTTCAGGCATCGAGGCAAGTTGGTTGTCGTCCTTCTTTTTCCATGCTAAAGATTCTCTACTTGGGGTGTCAAAATCGCAGCCAAGATGGCTGCACAATCAATCCGCTTTAATGCCCTGAAAGGGGGCTTGTTTTTTGTATGCTGGTGTGCGCACCAGCTATGAAGGAGGGTATAGTGCAGCTTATGAAAAGGGCTGGGACCATCTTCTTGTATCTTCTTACGCCAACATTAGCTCTGTGCGCACTGGCCGTT
>JAVEVM010000180.1:0-6524 GCA_034005055.1 Desulforhabdus sp.
CCATCTCGCTCAGGTGTTTTTCGCAGCAGTGCACCAGGCAGCGAACCTCTGCCGACAAGGTCCGCGCCTTTTTGCTGCGAGCCCCGTGGCGAAAAGCATTATCATTGTCGATGGGTGCCCCGCGTGTTCTTATTGGATGTTCGGTCATAACCTCAAGCCTCCTTTTCCTTCGTGGTTTGAATGCTGTTTTTTATTGGCCCCCGCTACTAGTCGAGCCGAAAACCGCCTGACTGTTGCCCTCCATAGAGACCTTTTCGATGCGAATAATCTGCGGTTTTTGCCGGTATTTCCCTAAAGATTCCAGCTGCTTGGTATACAATCTCATCAGGCGTGCCGTCAGGTTCAGGTACAGCTCACGCGTCTCCGTGATCGTACTCGTTGCAGCTAACCCCATGATTTCAAGAGACTGGCGGGATACGCAGAGCATCTGTACCATCAGCTGTAGCTCCAGCAGATCTTTTGGTTCCAGCATCATCAGCGCGTGAAGTGCGGCGTTGATCTCGTTCACAGGAGACTTCCGGGAAAGACCGAAGGCCTTACTCATCTCCCGCAGCAACGACTTCGCCATAAGGGGAGACCTCAAGTTCAACTGAACGACCAACCGATCCTCCCAGTCGCGCTGGGTCATCTCGCCGTCAAGATCGGCAACCAAGCCGCCCGTTTGTGCAGACCGTACCAGGCTAATTTCTTTACTTTCGCCGCTCATATCACAATCTCCTCTCCATCCCCCAGATCAAGTGCCCCCTTCAGTTCTCTTTGGCCCGTGAATTTTTCGCTGAAATCGTGGGTGATTGATAGCCTGTCGTAGACCCGCCTGATTTCTTCGGGGTAATCCCGGATAGCGACCCAACGCTCCCAGCCGATCAGGCAAATCAGCTGCCTCAGATTCCCACCGGGCCGAAAAGTTACATTTTCCGCATCCTGAAACGATAGATGTTCTTCTGATAAAAAATCGATCAAGCACGGGTGTTGACACTCCGTAAGGCCGACATCAGCCAACCCCTTGTGAAAACTACAGAAATTGACGTGAGCCTCGTTCCTTTCTCTGTTGTTCTTCATAAAAATCTCCATTTTCTTGGCAGCGGTGTCCTTTAGAACACCAGGGGACTGTAACCGTGTAACCTTAAATACATGAAGGCATAAAAAACATGTATTTCCAGATGTTTGACTAGGTTTCTCTGGTTACAAAAAGAGTTTTTGAAAACTGTAACCAACTGTAACCCGGTGTAACCAGTGGCCTCAAAATCGGCGTTGGTTACAAAAATAACCGCTGGTTACAAAAAATTTCAGCCCGGTTACAAAAACGGTTTATCCCCAAAAATTTCCGTGTCGGCCGCCACACCCAGAGGGCTGCCGATCACGTTTACGAGGTGGTAAACCCGCTCGGATTTCTTTTCGGGGCTCTTTATGACGTCGGAGTTTTCCTTTCTCCCCGGTATAAGAATGTGTGCGTCGGTAAGCACCTTGATGACCTGCTTGGTGTTAAATCCGCATGCGACCTCATTCCTAAAGACTTTCGATAATACGTAGTGATGAGTCTGCCCGTTTTCCGTGCTGTAATACCCCGCTCGTTGGCTAGGATTGTATCTGGGCTCGCTCGCATCCAGAGACTCGAAGCGAGAATGGCCGAACCTCTCGAAGTAGTACGTGACCTGGTCGAGGATCTTGTTCTCCTCTTGCGCACCGACTCCGCCGCGATTGACGAGCCACTCCGTAAAAACTTCGCCGATATGGGCAAATGCCACCCCGGGCTCCCATCCGGTCACGCCGGCTGTTGTCGCCAGCTCCCCCGCCGCAGCGATCAACCCAAAACGGTCAACCACTCGGCAGACCTGGCCATCGGCACCTTTTGGTAGGTACTTCACCCGAAACTCGGTCATCAAATCTGCGACCTGGCTCTTAACTACGTCGAATCCCTGCTGCTGTATCCAGGCGATCATGGCCAGTGCGGGAGTGCCATATTGTGTGGAGGCTGCTTCCGTCAGGGCTTTAGCGAAATCGTCGCCGGTGGCATGTTGGTGCAGACATTGAAACGCTCCAAATGGCGAGTGGCTGTCGATTTCAATGTCAATCACCCGAACTTCCTGCCCCGCCTTGCTTTGAATCCCTCCTTCCCGCATGATTTCCTGCAGGGGCACCTCCGAAGATGATCCAATGGCACACATCCAGGCTTTTATTTCTCGGATGTCACCGCTTCTGTCGGCTCGGGATTTTCCCTTGCCATTTCCGAGCATATAGGCGGCCTTACCGATAATCGTCGGATTGACCTCGCCCATTTCATCGAGAGCCAAAAAACTGTGGTTCGCTGCGGCGGCAATGCCTTCTAGGCCATTGTCCGTCGCTCGCCACGACTTAAGACGCTGTCTGGAGCCGAATATCGACGTTGCGGCGATAAGAACGGTGGTTTTCCCCTGGGAGGAATTCCCGCACAGATTCATAATTGACGTCTGAGCATTCACTAGTGGCAGCAGCAGGGCCGAAAACGATTGACATAGGAAAGCCATCAAGTACTTATTCGACGGTGCCATGGCAGCAATCCGCCTTTTCCACTCCTCAGGGCTTCCTTCCTGCTGCATATCCAGCACTTGCTCGCTGTGCCCGTTGAAAATCAGGGAATCATCCCCCGGGGGGTAGTTGCCCTGAGGGGTCACGTAGGTGCCGGAGCGGTGCCAACCAGGCTGGTGAACCAGTTCCTTGATCGTTGTCGGCATTACCGATGCCAGATAACGCCCCAGCTTCCTTTGGGCGCCATCGGCGGCGGTCAGCTCCAGGCCGCCATCCAGAAGCTGCCGAATGGCCTCCTTGGCATCTCCGGCCAAGTTGGCCCGAGTGATTTTAACCCGTACGGGATCTCGCCCGAGAGGCTGGGGAATTTCAATTTCCAGGCCGCTGTTGCGGCCCGACTGGTCACTGTAACCACCTACAATACGAAACGGCCCCGTCAGCCGGATGCCGGGCTGGTCAAACTCATCTTTTTCGTACAAGCCCTCATCGGTGAGAACGAAATAGGGGCACTCGCCCTGGTGAAGCGCCTGGTCTATTCGCAACTGCCGCAGCTGTTTTGTGAGATCCCGTGCACTGATCCCATGGTCCTTGGCATGCCGCTTGAGAGCTTCAGAGCGTTCGCTTGGGGACAGCGAACTCAGCTCTTCGAGGATCTCTTTCAGGTTGATGGAGGACGATCTTCTCGTTTTCTCTTCGGTGATCAGTTGGATAAGATTCGAGGTCATAGCAGGGGGCCCTCCGTGGCTGCGGGGTTGAGGTAGAGCAGCTGTTGGACCTGCTTTTTGTCCTTCCGAAAATGCCCGGGCATGCGCGATAGCCTCGAAGGATTGCTGCAGGCGCGGTCGACGCCCATAGGGATAAGGAACTGGGCATAGAGCTCGTCTTTGATGACTGAATCCCAGTCTTCGAGACTGGTTATCCCGTCACACCTGATCCAGGCGTGGATCGATTTGCCTCCGGAGAAGATTAGAGCGGCAACCGGTAGCGTCGTCTGGGACCAGAATGCCAACTGATCGTCAATGCTGAGGTTATCGAATTCGGCGACGGCATAACGAAACTGATGAATGGCCCTGTCGCATCTCAGGCTTACCCCGTCATCGCTTTTTTTCGGCGCCGGCTTTCCGGTAAAAGGATTGGGAACGATGTATTCAGCGTCCACCTGCTCGGCAGTGTGGAGGCGCTGCTTGAGTCGGATAGTCCCCACCAGATTGACCCCTAGGGCAACCCTGGCTAGTGAAGGACCGGCATAGATAAATTCTCCGCCCTGGTACAACGCATTGATCATCTGTAGCGCCTGGATCGTTGGTTTCACGCTGATCATAATCGGCGACGCCATCATCAGATCCATCGTTGATACGCCCTGACCTTGGCTGATCCACTCATTGCGTAGCTGAATCAGGGACGTGTGCTGGGGTTTGGAAACAGAAGCCGGCTTTTCCCAGCGTTCACCCTTCTGGACCTTTCTCTGGGCTGACTGGTATGCTCGTCGAATTTCTGAGTCCGTAACGGCTCGGCTTCCCCGGATATGGGGCCTTAGAAAGACAACAAACGCCTCTTCCGTCATGCCGAACCTGACCGCGTAAATCGCTGGTCTCATCAGGCTCGGATTTAGTCCCCCTCCGCCACTGGGAGGTAGGGTTTCGCAGGCCCTGATGAATTTTTTCAGAAGGTCGAGCGTGTGAGCATCCATGTCAGGGATGGCCTTCTCGATGTCGGCTTTGACGTCGCTATAGGTTGGATGTTCCCCTTTCATCGACCCTCCTCCTGCGCAGTCCCGTGCAGGGCCTGGATCACATACGCTTCGATACCCCGTCGGGTGATTTTGACTGGCCCGTGGTCCTGACAGTGTTTCAGGACCGATCCCCAGTTGGCGGTGAGTTGTGAGATGGTGACCTGGTCACCCACCACAAGCTGACTTTCAGAAAGTTTTTCCCCCATGATGCCTCCAATTTTACTAATGGTTTCAGCGGATTGCCCCGCGAGCCAGATATGTATCTTCATATCTAATAGATATTGGGTTGCAAAAGGTGCTGGGTGAAGTAACGCAGAAGTTTTTTCCAAATAATTTTTTTCAAAAGGTTCTGCTGATCTAACGCAGTCACTACGAGCGGACACTCCTCGAACGCAGAACCGAGAGATACCAGAGATTGCTTCACCTGATGGTTGGTAGGGATGGCCGAGGAAGGCGGGTTGCTATAGGCCCGGCATGAACGTCTTTGGGAGGAACGTCGGATGGTCGAATAGCCCCTGGGGACGTTGACGAACAACGGCAAGGGCGACCTGTCTGCGCCGGGGAATGGAGGGAAGGCGGGGAACGCTGAACTTTTAGCCATGTCCGGACGGGGTCGCCGGTGCGGCGAGGGGAGCAGAAATAATTTTTTCAGAATGAAGGTAGGAAAGGTAGGGAAGGTCTCGGTGGGGCGCCTCCCGATTATCGTACAGGTCCGCCTCAAGCCCTTAAGCAATATCTCACCACACTCCCTGTCCTGTAAGTTTTGTCATTAGAAGGTTGCTCCCTGAATAGATTCAGACTATGTTAATGCTTTGTATGAAATGGATTTTGAACTGGCCCCGCCTGGTTCAAATATGAATTCTGCCTTGGAGGGTAGTCCATGGTCGAACATCTCGTCTTTGAACGATATCGTTGGTTCGATAGCCAGGTTCGTGCCGGCAACTACCCTAGCGCCAGCACCCTCGCTCGACAATTCGAGATCTGCCAGCGCACCGCGCAACGCACCATCGAGAAGATGCGTGACCGGCTTGGCGCCCCCCTTGAATACGATCCCGCCCGCAAGGGGTATTTCTACCCTGAAACCAGCTTCACCCTGCCTCAGTTCCTCGTTTCCCAGAATGAACTTCTCGCCATTCTCCTCGCTCGTAACCTCTTGGCGCAAAGCGCCGGCGGCATCATCAGCGAAGCCATCGCTTCCTTCGGCAAAAAATTATTGACACAAACCGGTGAGCTCGGCCTCGGTGAACAGCAGCTGAGCGACTCCTTTTCCGCTATTTGGAACGGCTACTCCCCCGCAGACGCTCAGACCTTCCAAACCCTCGCCACCGCCCTGCTTCAGAACCGCCAAGTCGTTTTCCGCTACTATTCCCCCGTCCACGACCAATGGAACGAGAGGATCGCTGATCCTTACCACCTGCAGCATTACAACGGCACCTGGATGCTTCTGGCTTGGTGCCATCTGCGTCAGAGTTGGCGCAAGTTTAACCTGTCGCGCATCGAGAATCTGATACTGACCGAACAGAGCTTCGCGCCGCTTCCTAAAGAGGAATGGCCTCATCAAATACCAGGTGCCTTCGGCATTTTTCAGGACGGAGATCAGATCTCCGTAACCCTTCGTTTCTCCGCCCACCGAGCGCGCTGGGTCGGTCGTGAGCTCTGGCATCCACAACAAGAAATTTGGACAGAACCCGACGGTACATTATGTATGAGGCTGGTGGTTACTGACTACCGCGAGATTAAATTAAGGATCA
The DNA here is from genome assembly GCA_034005055.1 of Desulforhabdus sp. Lineage (GTDB taxonomy): Bacteria > Desulfobacterota > Syntrophobacteria > Syntrophobacterales > Syntrophobacteraceae > Desulfoferrobacter. The sequence goes on from JAVEVM010000180.1 coordinate 5,989, forward strand.
TGCAATACGGCGCCGACGTCGAAGTGCTCGAACCAGCCGAACTGCGCGCCGAGATTCTCGGCGAAATCGAACGCATGGCGTGTTTGTACGGGGGAAAATGAAAAATTTCTTCAACCCCTGACACTAGGTGTCGCAGGTTATTCGTTATGCTGCGCCGTAACATGGGGTTTTTATCTGGGAAGTGCTTATCCACATCGGCGTGGTAATCGGATTTGCGCTGAGGCGGGAGAGTGTCATTTATTAGAGGAGTATCGAATGGAATCGTTCGAGGATTTTTTTCAAAAGGTTGTCGAGAAAACACCTTTTATTTTCCAACAACGTTTAGGGACAGAACCCTGGCCAGATTTCCTAGAAGCCTCTACGGGTTTAGGAAAAACTGCTGGTGTCATAGTGGCCTGGTTATATAAACGGTTGAATGGCGATCTGAAAACTCCAGCAAGATTGGTTTACTGCTTGCCAATGAGGGTGTTGGTTGATCAGACTCGTGAGAATGTGGATTGCTGGTTGCAATAAGCCTCCCCGTATTTTCTATGTGC
>JAVEVM010000181.1:0-6521 GCA_034005055.1 Desulforhabdus sp.
CGTAGGGTTTAGCGGGGTTTGCAGTCGGTATCGGTCAGATTAAAGCTGAAATCGTCTCGCATTTGTTCGGGAATTTCCCAAACGTGGGCTTCATAAAAGGATTGGAATAGATGCCGCCTGGTCTGAAGCGGGTTGAGAATAACCTCGGTGGCTTCTTCCGGGTCGGATTGACCGGTTCCGGATAAGTCCGAGATACAGATTTCCTTGTGCACACCGTCCGGCTTCAGGACTGTTTCAATAAAAGCGAAAAGGGAGGCTCCTTCCAGGTGAAATACGCGCACGGTAAAAGATTCGAGCAGTGCAGCACGCTGTTTGTCTAATTTTTTTTCGATTTCTGTGAAACTGGGCAGGGCGGATTGGCCTTCCGTCGCCACAGGCCGGCGCGTCAGTTGTCTTTCCCGGTCGATCCGGAGCAGTTCACGGCTCGTTTCGACGATGAGCGACTGAGGAAAAAGGCCAAGGGCAGCGTAAACGTCTGAGACCACCATGACATCGCCGTTGTCCTTACGTTGGACGATAAAGACCGGTCGATGGTGAGCTGAAATGTAGAGCCGCCGCGGAGACCTGACGCTGACGGCGGCCGCCGCCAGTTGTCCTCCGTCGGCAGCGATCCGGCGGGACGCCTCGGCAAACGCCATCGCATCCAGATCGCAGGACGATTTACCGTCGATCTGCCGGCAGATTCTATAATCAACGGCCTGGCTACCGAGATAAAGATCCTCCAGCCCCGCGTCCATCTGGCACCGGATGGTTTCGTATCTCGCTTTCTCCTGGAGTAGAGTGTGATAGTAGACTTCCCAAAGGAGCGGAAGGTACTCAGCGGAGTTGCCGCTGCGCCTTTCGACGCCGGAATTTTCCAAATATCTAAGCAAGTTCGCCTCGATCACACCGCTGAACTGGCCATTGAGAACCACGGCCCGCTCCTGGCGCTGATCGGTGAAAGGATGTGCGTTTTCGAGGGTAATGGCCGATTGCAGCGCCCAACGGCCGTGGGCGAGGATCGGGGTCGCGAGATAACGCAAGGTGAAAGGATCGGTCGCACCCGGTGCTCCGACGTCGATCTTTGTTCCAGATCCAAGAGCAGGCAGCACCTCTTGTTCCCGAATGTATGCAAAGACGGCTGCAGCCGCCCATCCATACACGTTGGCGGCCTTTTCGGCGAAGAATATATCCCGCCAGGAGAATTCCCCGCGATCTTGGCCGCTGGGCCAGAGCTTTCTAAAATATTCACCGAGCTTTTCATGCAGGCGAGGCTCAGCGCGAAGGCGGCACGTCACGGCTACTTCGAGGTCCATCAAGAGCCGGCGCACGCCGTCTCGATCGAGCTCCGCCGGAACGGTGAATACTGTTCGAGCCAAGAGATCCCACAGCGCTGCTTCCGTTTCACCGGATGAAGTAAGTAACCCGCAGTGGCTGCGAGCCTTCTCTGCTTCCAGGATCTCCGACCAAAAGATATCTTCAAAAAGATCCTCGAAGAACTTCAGGATTGCGGCAAGCGGAACCCGCAGCGATCCATTGCGGTCGGCTGCCTCCCCTTCCTTCTTCAGGACGGAGCTCATGAAAGCCTTGCAGACGACGGATGAAAGGTCGTATTCATTCACCAGCGTCATCAACAAGAAGGCAAAATCTGTTCGATCTTTGACCCGGAAGCTTCTTAGTTGCGGGCAGCCGCGCCGGCCGGGCTGAATGAAAGCGGCGGCTGCGGCCTCCCCTGAAAGCAGATCATCCATGGAAACGAAGTCTGCTGCGCCGCTAATGCAAGAGTGATCGGCCGGCGGCGGGAAACCTTCGAATTGCAGCAACCGCTCCTGGAGGTCCGCAAGACATTGTTCGGAAGGAAAACCCGGTATGAATAAGGCAGGCCATTTGGCCGGCCAGTTCGGGCGGTTTTCCCGGCCGACCAGGGTCTCCACCAGAGCAGTCAGCCCCCCCAGGGCCTTCAAGGTCCTGAAGGGGCTTTGCTCATCCCCGAATACCCCAACCCCGGTGCTGTCCGGGGCTCGGTAGATTATGGCCGACATTCCGGCCAGGATTCTGGCCATGCCGTTGCCGGCCCCGCCAAAATAGCTCACAATTCCGCACATGGATAATGCAAGTCCTTAGATGGTTTTGTGGGGGGCCCATGCTGTCAGATCAATCCCTGGGACTTAAGCCAATCCTTTGCCACAGTCATCGGATCCTTGTGCTCGATATCGACCTGGTAGTTGAGATTAGTCATGGAATCGGTGTCCAGCTTCTCACCCAATTTCTTAAAGATACCCTCCAATTCGGGATATTTTTCTGCGGTTTCCTTTTTCACAACCGGCGCAGGATTGTAAACCGGAAAATAATTCAGATCGTCCTCGAGCACGACGAAATCGAAGCCCTTGATGCGGCCGTCAGTGGCGAAGCCCATGGCAACTTCCACCTCTCCATCTTTTAGCGCCTTGTAAACGAGCCCGGAGTCCATCTTTTTCAGCTTGTCGGGCGGGAAGCGGAAATCATATTTTTCCTGGAGCGGCTTGTAGCCGTCCGGTCGTGCATAGAATTCGGCGTTCAGGCCGAAGGCAATTTTTTCGGGGTGCTCCTTGACGTATTTGGACAGATCGGAAATGGTCTTGATGCCTTTTTCCTGAGCATCGGCACTGCGCATCATGAGGCAATACGTGTTGTTGAAGTTCATCATGGGCAGCCAAACCATGCCGTTCTTTGCCAGATCTTCTTCCTTGACCACTTCATAGCATTTTTGCGGATCCGTGATGGGATCTTTGTGCTTCAAGAAATTGATCAGGGCGGTTCCGGTATATTCCATGTACATATCGATCTGCCCGGATTCCAGAGCCTGCCGCGCCACCATGGTTCCGCCCAGGCCGGTCTTGTCCACGCTTTTGAACCCGTTTGCATCGAGCAGCGCAACCATCATTTTCCCTAGAATCTGCTGTTCCGTGAATTCTTTGGAACTGATGACGATCTTCTTTTCGGCCGCCATGCCGGAGATGGGAACAGCCAGCAAACAGGTGATCAAAAGCGTTGCCAATACTCTTTTCATAATCGCCTCCTTGTTAGTTAATAGTAATTTGTCTTTAACAAAGCTCGGGACATATCCCGTCATACCAGGGCACGGAGAGGGGGAGACGCGAGGAGATTGGGTGACCGCGTTCCAGGTCAAGCTGCAAGTATCCCGATCTGCCTATCTCAGCTTATCCCCTATCTCCGCGTCCCCAAGTCCAGCACCTCCTACTCCCTGAGCACCCCCTTACTGATGACCAGCCTTTCGACCATGCCCAGCAGCCAGTTGAAAACGATCGCCAGCAGCGCCGTCGGCACCGCACCGGCAAGCATGATGCCGGTATCCACCAGGCCGATTCCGGTAAAAATGAGATCGCCGAGTCCTCCGCCGCCGATCAGAAACGCCACGGCTGCTGTTCCCACCATGACCACGATGGAGGTCCGGATGCCGGCCAGAATGATATAAAGGGCATTGGGGATTTCGACTTTGATCAGAATCTGCCAGGGGGTCATCCCCATTCCCCGGCCCGCATCCAGCAGCGCCGGGCTGACCTCGGTCAGTCCGGCGGCGGTGTTGCGGATGATAGGCAGAACCGAATAGACGACCAGGCCGAAAACGGCCGTTTTCACCCCAATCCCCATAAATCCCATGGCAATGGCGATGATGGCAAGAGACGGCACCGTTTGGCAGATCCCCAGGAAGTTGAGGGTGATTTCCTTGTACCGCCGCATAAAGCCGCGCGTCACCAGTACCCCTATGGGAACACCCAGGCACACGGTGATGCTGCCCGCGGTGACGATCAAATGGATGTGCTGTTTAGTCAGTCGCCATACCTCATCGGAATTTTGCAGAGCGAATTCAAAAAAGCCCTGGGACTGGCACCAGGCACCGGCGACAAAGGTGACGCCGAAGGCCAGCAGCATCCAGAATCGGCCCAGGCGACTCGCCTTGACCTCGCTCCCCTCGTTCATAGCACTTTTCCTCCGCTCAAAATCTTCCCCCAGTGCCCCCCCTTTTCATCGTAGGTAATCCCAACGGTGGCGACCAAGGTCTGCGAATTGAGGGCTCCGATGAGCCGTCCCTTTTCATCGATCACGCACAAAATGCCTAGATCGTATTGCAGCATTTTGGAGAGGGCGTCTTTCAAATTGAGACCCGGCCGGACGGTTAGAGTCATCGGGTGCACCAGGTTTCCGATCGAGCCGTGATAGTCCACCAGATCGCGACGGGTGACGTAGCCCCTGAGCTTATTATCCCCGTTTACCACCAGCAGGTATTGCAGGTTTTCTTTTTCCATGTAATCGATAACATCAGCGGCCGGATCCTCCATGTGGCAGTGGACGGGATCTTCCAGCATAGCGTCCCGAACCTTGAGCAGAGTGAGACGCTTGAGGGTGCGGTCAGACCCCACAAAGTCTTTGACAAAGTCGTTTCTGGGGGAGCCGAGAAGCTCCTCGGGTGTACCGAATTGCTCGAGTCTGCCATCCTTGAGCAGGCAGATTTTGTCCCCCAATTTGATAGCTTCATCGATGTCATGGGTCACGAAGATGATGGTTTTTTTCAGCTTTTCCTGAATCTTCAGAAACTCGTCTTGCAGTATGGATCGGTTGATGGGGTCGATGGCGCCGAAGGGCTCATCCATTAGCATGTATGGCGGGTCGGCGGCCATCGCCCGGGCCACACCGACCCGTTGCGCCTGGCCGCCGGAAAGCTCGGTCGGATAACGGGACCGGAACACCTCGGGAGACAGTCCGACCAGGTTGAGCAACTCATCCACGCGGTTGTCTATCCTTCTTTTGTCCCATCCCAGCAGCTTGGGAACGACCGCGATATTGTCCCGAACCGTCATATTGGGAAACAGGCCGATCTGCTGAATCACATAGCCGATGCCGCGCCTGAGCTTGATCGGGTCCATGTCGAGGATGTTTTTGCCGCCCATGAGGATCTTCCCCGAACTAATGGGAAGGAGGCGATTGATCATGCGCATTAGGGTGGTCTTGCCGCACCCCGAAGGGCCGATAAAGATGCAGATTTCTCCTTCGGGAACGGTCAGGGAAACACCATCCACGGCAGGATGCTCGGAACCGGGATAGATTTTGGTCACCCGCTGCAACTCGATCATCGCATTATCTCCTTAGCCCTTTGGACATCAGTGCTTTTTCCAGTCGGCCGAAGACCAGATCGGCAAGGATGGCCATTACCGAAACCGCAATGGCGCCGGCGAACAACATTTCGTCATAGGTTCTGGCAATGCCGGCAAAAATGTACTTGCCCAGGCCGCCTGCGCCGATATAGGCGGCAATGGCGGCAATGCCGATGGACATGACCACGGCCACCCGCACTCCCGCGGAAATTACCCCCACTGCCAAAGGGAGCTGCACTTTCCATAAGATTTGAAACCCGGTCATGCCCATTCCGCGTGCTGCATCGACAATGGCGGGATCAATGTTCTTGATGGCGGCGTAGGTGTTGCGAATGATGGGCAGCTGACTATAGAGCACCAGCGCAATCACGGCGGGGACTTTGCCGATTCCCATATGCCAGGTTGCCAGAATAGGGATCATCAATCCGAACAGCGCCACGGAAGGGATGGTCATGATGATGCCCGCGGTATAGAGCACATAGTCGGCCGCCTTCCGATTGAAAGTGATGCCCACCCCAATGGGCACACCGGTCATGATGGCGATGGCCAGAGCAATGCCGACCACATAGGCGTGCTCCCCAAACAGTCGCCACATCTCGGCTGCATGAGTGTTCATGAAATGAATCGTTCCCAACTATGACTCCTTTTTCCAGTAAGCGGTGAACAGTGAGCAGTGAAGAGTTAGTAGTGAGCGGTGAGCAGGTTATTTGTTCTTGAGATGTTTAATCAGGCCCACTGTCATATTTCTTCAATCGATAGCTCGACCTGCATGAATTCCTTATCGGTATTTCTGGCAGCACCTTCGCTATATTACTGGCGATTGAGACAGCAGAGCGCCTCATCTGCGAGATCACTCCATACATTTCAGACGCCGGGAAGCCGGCTGTCAGCTCATAGACTGCCTTGGCAAGCTCAATAGGCTGCTTCCAAACCTCCAAATCCTTATGGCTCGTCGCCCCTCCCTTTCCTTCTGTTCACTGCTCACTGCTCACCGTTCACTCTCCGCTCTCCTCCAGGGCGCAGGCCGAGCTCCTTGCCTCCATCCAGAAGAGCTTCGGCCATGGCTTGTCCGTACCCTCTGGCAAACGCCATTAGAATCGTTACCGGATCGGACTTGCGCAGTACCACGATCTGAGCAGGAATTTGCAGAACAGGTCCTTGAATCAGGTAGGGGGCGTCTCTGTCGGGAGCGGCGAGATCGAGTGGCGTCAGTTTTTCCATCACGGCAAAGCTGTCCCGCCCGGTAACGGCAAGCAGGCAAAGGGCATCGGTCAGCTTCGTTGCAAAAGGATCGGCGAGTGCTTCGACCTTTCCGACACCAAGGTGCCACAAGGCTGCCTGTGTGCGATTCATGCGACTGACCAGCCATCCCCCGGCCGTGGCGCACTG
>JAVEVM010000182.1:0-6513 GCA_034005055.1 Desulforhabdus sp.
GAAACTGCCCTTGGCGATGCAGAAATCCGCCCCGAGATCTTGCGGGTTTACTTGTTCTTCAGCGGCTATTCCGGACAGGATGATCAGGTGCACGGCCTCGAAGTCTGCCATTCTGCGGACTATTTTGCACAGTTTTTTTCCATCGATATTGGGCATCACCAAATCGACGAACATTATATCGGGCGTATAAGTCTGCAAAAGATCGAGTGCGGAAAGACCGTCTTCAGCGGTCAGAACTTCATGCCCGGCATTGTTTAAGAGTTGAGTCATGAACTTCAATATGACCGGATGATTATCGACCACCAGTATCTTTTTCATATGTGCAACCCCGGAAGATCCTTTCAACGATTTCCCCATTCTCACTTCGTTGATACACGCCGCTCCTTACCCATCTTGCAGCGTTAAGATAATCTCGTCAAGATAAGCTTTGATACTCTCTGCGGTCTCAGCGCTACCCTCCAAAACTTGCTGCCTTGCTCTCATCTCGATCCTTGCCGCTGCTTCTGCTATTTCCTCGAACCTGAAGCTTCTGGCAGCACCTTTAATGGAATGCGCCGCTTCCACAGCCAATTCAGGCAAGCTCCGATCGATCGCAAAATTGATCTTTTCGAGATCGGCTATGGTTGTCTGCACAAAAAGCTCCAGCATCTCGCAGATCTCCTCCTTCTCGAAGCCAAGAGCTTTCGCCATATCTCCAAGATTCATATTGCCTCCCGGGTTAGTATCCATTTTTTTATGGCATCATACACAACGTCTCGCCTGATCGGCTTAACGATGTAATCGCTCATTCCGGCTTCGAGACATTTTTCGCGATCGCCATCCATAGCATTGGCAGTCATGGCAATAATGGGAACCTGCTCGAAGCCTGCCTGGCGTATCATTCTGGTGGCCTGCAGTCCGTCCATCTCAGGCATTTGCACATCCATAAAGATTAGATCGATCTGGTCCGGAGCAGACTGATATCTTTCAATCGCTTCCCTTCCGTTATCGGCGACCTCCACCTGATAGCCGGCCTTCGAGAGCATCATTCTGGCCAGTTTCTGGCTGGCCGGATTATCTTCAACCAGTAAAATGCGAACCGATTGCTTGGCCTCTTCGAGCAGCGTGTATTGGGTGACGATCGATTCACGTTTATCCGAAGTATCCTTGTTTTCCTTGCCCAGGAGATTCTCTAACATTTCAAGAAGCTTCTCCCGGCGTGCCGGTTTGAGCAGAAAGGCATCGAAGCCGGCCAGTTGGCTTCTTTTTGCTCCCAAATGGGTGGAAGACGAAAATGCCAGGAGAGGGAGCCCTGATATCGGTGATTCAAGAGTGCGAATCGCTTGTGCAACCTGGTAACCGCTGACCTCCGGCATTTGAATATCCAGAATGCAAAGGTCGAACGGATCCTCGGATTGATGATGGTGCAGCTGTGTGGGTACGACCGCCGCACCATCGCGCAGTGCGATACAACGCACTGCGGCTGCCTCCAGGATATGCTGCATGATCTCGAGATTGGTGCGATTGTCATCGATTACGAGCACCTTTTTACCGACCAGAGAGCCTCGAGTGAATTGTTTCTTCCTCCCTTCGACGGTTCTTTCAAACCAGCCTGCAAAATGGAATGTAGCTCCCCGGGATACCGCCGATTCAGCCCAGACATCGCCTTCCATGAGCCGGGCCAGCTGCCTGCAAATAGCCAATCCAAGGCCGGTGCCGCCGTATTTTCGGGTGGTGAAGCTGCCGACCTGATGAAACGCCTCAAAGATTTCCTCAAGCTTGGCTTCCGGAATACCGATCCCGGTGTCCCTTATTTTTGCATGCAGTTTGAGCCTTTTATCCGTCTCATTTTCCACCTTCAAGGAGAGCTCTATCTCACCGGATTCGGTGAATTTGGCCGCGTTGCCCATCAGGTTGACCAGCACCTGGCGAAACCGGCCGGGGTCGCCTTTGATGAAAGCCGGAACCTCGTCGTCTATCCGGCACAGAATCTCCACATCCTTGTGCTTTACCCGCGGATAGATCGTTTCACACACGTCGTAAGCAGTGATCTCAGGATCGAATTCGATTCTTTCCAGATCCAGCTGCCGAGCTTCAATTTTCGAAAAATCCAAAATGTCGTCGATCAAAGCAAGGAGCGCCTCACCATTCCTTCTTATGGTATGGGCATAATCGATTTGTTCGTCGCTGAGTGGCGAGTCAAGCAGCATATCCGTAAAGCCGACCACTGCATTCATGGGAGTGCGAATTTCGTGGCTCATCCTGGCCAGAAACTCGCTCTTTGCCGTGTTGGCACTCCGTGCTGCAACTGTGAGCTGCTCAGCCTGTTCTATGGCAGCCTGCAGCTGCCGATTGACTTTCTCCAATTCTCGATTGGCGGCCTCAACCTTTTCTTCAGCACGCTTACGGGCGGTTATGTCGATTTGCATGGCGATAATTTCAGCCACCCGTTCGCCCTGGTGAACCGGAAACAAAGTACCGAACAGAGTCCGTGGTTCGCCGTCGGCCAGGCGCACCTGCCATTCTTCCGGAGGATCGGGCTCCCCGGAGGTCCATATCTGTTCGACAACATCTTCAAATTCCTGTACCGCATCGGGATAGAGTATTGTATCCTGGATGCGGCACCCGAGCGCCTGGTTGGCTTCCAGACCGTACATATGCTTGCTCGCTTCATTCCACAGACGGATGGTGCCCTCCCGGTCAAACCCCTGAATTGCCACCAGAGGTGTTCGCTCAATTACCGTCACAAAGCGCGATAAAGCCGCCTGCAGTTCTTTTTGCGATTTTTCCAGTGCTCCGAGCATGCTGTTGATTCTTTCAGCCACCGTCGAAACCTCATCGCTGCCCGTCACCGAAACTCGGGCAGCCGGATCTCCTCTTGTCCCGATTCCTTTAACTTCGGCACTCAAGCGGGCCAGGCGCGAGAGAACAAAATTTTCCAGAAAAAACAAAGCGATCAACCCGAATATCGCGCAGGCGACCAGCAGCCATACGATCAGATAACGAAGACTGGCCCGGCCCTGCCTGTAAATGTCTCTCGCCAGGTCGACCCGCAGCAGCAAAACCGGATTCCCATAAATGTCCTGGAGCTTTGTATAGCCGGCTACGAAATTGGAGCTCAATGGCTGCACAAAGACCGGAGCCTGCTCGGTGAGGGCGTCGGCTGCGACGGAAAAATCCTTCGGCATTTGATCATCATCCGGTTCGGCAACGGTGATGCTCAGATGAGTAGTTGCAGCCATGCGACGGACTTGATCGGCATCCAGATAGCGGCCCATGATCAACGCTCCTCGAACAGGACCGTTACCGTCACTGGTCAATATCGGCCGAGACGCGACCAGTATCGGACCTTCCGGCAACTTAATAAGGCCCGCGTGACTGCTTTTGCTGTCGGGGTGCTGCAAAAGCGGGGCACCGTCCGACAGATGCTGCAGCATACCCCCTGGGAAAGGAACTTCTCGGGCGGTGGACAATTCGAATGCTTTGTTGAACACCAGGCCGCCGGAAGAATTTGTCACGGCAATCAGGTTGATCTGGAGCTCCGAAAAAATGCTGTCAGTAAAGTTTGCTCTGATGAAATCAGGATTGACGTTTTCAACAAAAGCATACATATCGTCCCAACATGCCAGCCCCCCTACTATTTTGTTGAAGTTGACAAGACTGTCGTTTAACGCCTGCAAGGCACGACTGACATCGCGTCCGGTGCTCTGCTTCTCGAGGTCGGCAAAGCTGCGTAGCAGGATATTCGATGAAACAAAGTACGAGGCTGCAATGAGCCCGGCCAACGTTATTCCGACGACAAGCAGTGTTTTGGCGCGCAGTGTCATGCCTCTCCTCTGCTGCTCAGGGTAAACGGCGCATGGAAGTGCTCGTCAATCATAAAGAGATGCCGCAAAGTTCGCAAGTCCCGCTGCTTCAAGCCGGATTCGCCAACCATCCGCCGTCCTGGGCTCTTGTGGCTCCGACCGGCGGCAATATGCGTCTGAGCAATGCCAGGCGCGATCGGCATGCACTTGGCAGGAATTTCCCGGATACTGAGCATACCTGTTAAGAGACAGCAATATGGTTCAGGAGCGCATCCTTTGGCAGGAGCGCATAATGCGGACTTATCGGAATAGAGGATTTCAACGCCAAAGGGTAGCTGGGACCTTGTCCGAGAATGCCCCTATGGTCATTTCGAACGGAGCGTCGCGAAGTGAGAAGTCTCAAAATTCAGCGACTTACAGGCACAAGATTGCTCGCCTTCGGCTCGAAATGACAATTCTCGGACAGCCTCCTAGTTAAGGCTTGTGCGGAAAACGCCCTGCCGGGGCGGAGTTGAAAGGGGATTGGGTTGCACTTTAGAAAGATTTCTGGTTCCCACGCTTCTGCGTGGAAACCAGAAAAAGATGTCCTCAGTCGGGCAAATCTTTACCTCCTCGCTTAGAACCTATACCGTTCGGATACGATCCGCTCCACTTCCTCCTCGCTCGGCATGGTATCCCGGTAGCCGGCCATGTACTGGTTGCGCAGCCACCTGAAGAGGCTAACCGTCTCATTGACTTGAATGATTTCGGGAATCACGCCGCCTTCCTGAGTCTTGATATGCTGGTTGTACTGGCCAAGCATACTCACAACGTCATAGAATGTCGCCGCCTCTCTTGTGACACCCTTCTTGAATGATTTGCCCGCACCGGGATAGATCTTCTCGGGCTCCGGATTGGCGGAAATATCCAGCCGTTGAAAAGGACGCCTTACCGCAATCTGCCATTTGCGCGCCTCCACCATCATCCTTGAGATGGTCGGTCCCGCACAGTCCGGACTTTGCTGCCCTTGCGGACAAGCGGAAAAGAACTCTACCACCGAGGGACCGTTGTAGGCGATAGCCTCTTTTAGAATCTTTATGGCATACTGCGGATTGTCTATGGTGAGCTTGGCTGCATACACATGCGAGATGCCCATCGCCTGGCTGATGATACGTCGGTGCAAGGTCGTCTTGCCGGCGTTTTTCCGGCCGATGGGAGATGTGGAGCGATCGCTGCCAAACCGGGTTGCGCCCGATTTTTGCGCTCCCGTATTCATGTAGCCTTCGTTGTTATAAATGACCCAGGTGATGTCGTTGTTTTCCCCCAGGGCATAATTGAAGGGACCGTTGCCGATATCGTAAATAGCACCGTCGCCGGCAAAGACGATAATTTTGCTCAAGTTGTCAATGTAGCCGTTCAGGTAGGCCTGATCGAGGCTGAACTTAGCCCCCAGAGCCGCTGCGGAAGCGGTGCCGAAACCGTAGTGGCCGGCCTGGTAAATGCGTGCATTGAAGGGATTGACCAGGTCAGAAACCTCACTGCACCCGGTTGAGTTGATCGCATAAATGTTGAAGCCGTGATCGAGCATGTGCTCGATGGCTTCGCGATTTTTCTCCGACAGGACCTTAATACCCTGATAGAAAGTAGCGATTCCCTGCGGGTTATTGCGCAAGGATTCGGCCGCAAAAAAGGTCAGCAGGCTGATGGTTCCTTCGCTGCATCCCGGGCAAAGCGTATGGCGGCCGGGGTAGAGCTTGGAAAAGACAAACAGCACCTGCTGCATGGGCGGCATCAGATTCACATAGCGGGCGGCATCGAAGGTGTTGTCAAGCTCCCGGTACTGTTCCGGCAGAAAGTCGGTGTCGACGGCGTCAAGCTTGTTGATCAGTCTCATAGCATCGGTCGGACAAACCTGAGCACATATGCCGCACCCCTTGCAGGCGCCCGGAACCACATTGATGTTCAAGGCAAAATGCTCCCACGGAATCCCCTTGGGCGGTTTCTTGAATATCTTGAAATAGCGCCTGGCGGCTTCCGGAAGAGGGCGGTCGACAATCGTGGAAAAAAGCGCGGAATCCGGGCACAATGCCGTGCACAGGCCGCAGGCCGTGCATTTGGAAGCATTATAGACCGGCAGCTGGGTGCCGATGTAGCTCATATCCCGATATTTGCTAGTGCCGGCCGGAACAATGGGCAGAAAACGATCCCACGGAACCTTGATCCCGTCTGAGACGGGCTTTACCATTTCCTCATAGAACCTCTGTTCGTAGTGATCCGTGAGGTTAACCGGCTTGATCGTGCCCAATTCATCTTTGTCCGTCAAAACCACAGGCAGTCCCGCTGCCCCACGCTCCTGTCCGAAGTCTTCAGGCGGCGGTACCAGATAAGGCGTGCAGGCAACATCAAAATTCCCCGCTTCGGCAACAATCTCGCTGCTTGCGCCGGGAGCCGCGAGAGCCGCTCCATATCGCAATAAAGCAAGGTTCGAGTCGATGATTTCGGCCCCCTTCTTCCTGGCCAGCTTCGCTCTCAAAATATTGCCGAATCGTTTCTCAAACTCCGCTTCCGGCAGAACGCCCATCTCCTTGTTGATCAAGCCAACCATGGCGGCTCCCGGCAGGTTGCGGTTCAGGTATTTGAGTGCTGCCTGGGTACCATCAATCACCATCATTTTAATGCGCCGTTCATCGAGCAGTTGCCGGACATATGGAGAGAAGGATGCGCAAAGCTCTGCAGCACTTCGGTGGCT